>JAOUOC010000018.1 GCA_029880585.1 Gammaproteobacteria bacterium | reverse complement strand
ATGGATTCCGGTTCAAGCCCGGAATGACGGAGGGTTGTTTTCCTATCTCCCCGAACCCAGCTCCTCGCTCCTGATATCTCGCTCCTGCCTTTACCCTTGCGGCTTCATATGCGGGAACAATATCACATCTTTAATAGTTGGCGAATCGGTAAACAGCATCACCAAACGGTCAATACCAATACCCTCACCTGCGGTTGGAGGCATACCGTATTCAAGAGCCTGAATATAATCATCATCAAAATGCATGGCTTCATCATCACCAGCTTCTTTTTCTTCAACCTGTTTTCTGAATCTGGCCGCTTGATCTTCTGCATCATTCAATTCAGAAAAACCATTAGCAATTTCACGACCACCGATAAAGAATTCAAATCGATCAGTAATAAATGGATTATCATCATTACGTCTTGCCAATGGGGATACTTCCCACGGATACGCAGTAATAAAAGTTGGCTGAATCAGTTTTTCTTCTGCAGTGGCTTCAAATATTTCACAGATATATTTTCCGGCACCCCAAACACCATCCACTTCAGGTTCTTTTACATGAACCTGTTTGGCGTATTGTTTGATTTGGTCAAAGTTTTGTTCAGGATTTCTAAACACATTCTCATCAAAATCAGGATTGTATTTCAAAATGGCATCGACCATGGTCAGGCGTTCAAATTTACCGCCAAAGTCATAGGTGATTTCTTCTTTTACATTACCTTCTTTATCTTTTACCGTATTCACCAGTTTGGTATCACCCAAAATGTCCTGCGCCAAGGTTCTGAGCATATCTTCGGTCAAATCCATCAAGTCGTTGTAATCGGCATAGGCCTGATAGAACTCCAGCATGGTAAATTCAGGGTTGTGACGTGTAGATAAACCTTCGTTTCTGAAATTACGATTAATTTCAAATACCCGATCAAAGCCACCCACTACCAAACGCTTGAGATAAAGCTCAGGTGCGATTCGCAGATACATATCGATGTCCATAGCATTGTGATGAGTAACAAAGGGTCTTGCTACCGCACCGCCAGGAATTATTTGCAACATGGGCGTTTCAACTTCCATATAATCACGCGCCACCATAAAACGACGAATACCTTCGACCACCTGACTTCTGACCTGAAAGTTCTTACGAGTTTCTTCACTCATAATCAAATCAACATAACGCTGACGATATTTGGCTTCTTGATCTGACAAGCCGTGAAACTTTTCTGGCAAAGGTCTGAGCGATTTGGTTAACAGATAATACTCATCCATTGAAACAAAGAGATCTCCTTTACCAGATAACTTCAATTGACCTTTTACACCGATAATGTCGCCGATATCCAGACCGCCCAAATTCTCTTTTGTCTCTTGCTGAACTTCTTTACTGGCATAGGCTTGTATGCGCCCACTAACGTCCTGTACAACGAAGAATGGGCCTCTCTTGGCCATAATACGACCTGCAATACTGACCTGAACATTAAGTTCAGCCAAGGCTTCCTTTTCATGTTGGCCATATTCTTGCTGCAACTCTTCAGCCTTATTCTCAGGCTTAAAATGATTAGGGTGTCCATTGGAAGCACAGTTCTCACGAATTGTGTTCAGCTTGCCTTTTCGCTCTGCAATCAACTTGTTTTCGTTTAGTTCTGTTTCATTCATCGCATTATTTTGACTATTTGTATTATCTGTACTCATATTGATCTTCTGTATCTCTCAACTTCTATATCTGTTTTCTATTGCGCAGTCGTAGTAAATTATAAACCTGCTTTTAAACTCTCTTCGATAAAACCATCCAAATCGCCATCCAGAATTGCCTGGGTATTGGTGGATTCATAACCTGTTCTCAGATCCTTGATTCTGGATTGATCCAGAACATAGGAACGAATTTGACTTCCCCAACCTATGTCAGATTTGGAATCTTCCATTTGTTGTTTTTCCGCATTTTGCTTTTGAATTTCCAGCTCATACAATTTAGCCTTCAAAAGCTTCATTGCCTGATCCTTGTTTTTATGCTGCGAGCGATCATTTTGGCATTGTACCACCGTATTGGTTGGTAAGTGGGTAATTCTGACAGCAGAGTCCGTTTTATTAACATGCTGGCCACCCGCGCCACTGGCTCGGTAGGTGTCTATTCGTAAATCAGCCGGATTCACATCTATTTCAATATCATCCTTGATTTCCGGATAACAAAACACACTGGCAAAACTGGTGTGACGACGATTCCCCGAATCAAAGGGCGATTTTCTCACCAATCGGTGAACACCGGTTTCTGTTCTTACCCAGCCAAAAGCATGGTCGCCAGAAACTTTAATGGTGGCACTTTTTATACCCGCAACTTCACCATCGGATAGTTCGATAATTTCGGCTTTAAAACCTCTACCTTCACTCCAACGCAAATACATTCTAAGCAATATATTTGCCCAATCCTGAGCCTCTGTGCCCCCTGATCCGGATTGAATGTCAATGTAGGCATCTTCGGCATCCATCTCGCCACTAAACATTCTTAAAAATTCAAGATGAGAAAGCTCTTTATCCAATGAGTCAAGATCAGTAACAACCTCATCAACTGCATCCTGATCGTTTTCTTCAACTGCTATTTCCAGCAATTCTTCCGCATCAGCCACACCAGATTCAAGCTTTTCAATCGTATTAACAACATTTTCAAGTTGAGCTCTTTCCTTGCCCAACGCCTGAGCTCTTTCCGGTTCATTCCAGACTTCAGGAACCTCGAGTTCTCTTTCTACTTCGACAAGCCTTTCTTTTTTGACTTCATAGTCAAAGATACCCCCGAAGCGTCTGATTTCGACTGCTCAAATTCTTAATTTGCTCTCGGATGGAGGTGGTTTCGATCATGGTAAAAAACTTCCGTTATTCAGACAATTACAAAGCGCGTATTGTAACATCTAAACGAAAGGATTTACCAAAAAATGAACACATCAGAATAAAAGAAATGAGTATTAAATTACTTATCAGTACGGCAGTTTTAAAACAGGTCTATCTCGCCTTTCGCAGAATCATCAGTTTTGCTGGCATCGGGTACTACATGCTCTACTTTGTTAAGCAACTCAATAAGCTCAACACTGGCAGACTCAACTGCTTGAAGCCCCATCATCACTACATCCTGCTCGCCACTTTCCTGAGCCCTGATTATTTCGTCGGCTTTTTTGAACAGCGTTTTGTGCTTCTCTGCCAAGGCTTGATAATCAGGATTGTTTTTAAACTGATTACCATTACCAGAATAAAACCAGTCATCAAACCTTTGTGATTTACCAAGTATTAATGCCTGACTTTGGGCTGATGATTTGTTCCAGACTTTCTGATAAAGTGCTGCTTTCCAGACAATATGATCAAGTTTTAGCGTTTGAATAAAGCTGGAATGAGTTGAACTGTTAATGACGCCCACCATTGTTTTTGAAACTCTTGAAATCTCCTCAATAGTCTCTCTTACATTACTGGTGTGATTGGCTAGCTCTTTGGCGGAATCACCAGTTTCTCTGATTTGTTTTTGAGAAACAGCGGTCTGTTCACTAATTGAAGACACAATGCTGGTAATTTCACGTGATGCATTGGCTGACTTGCTAGCCAGATTACGAACTTCGTCGGCCACTACGGCAAAACCGCGCCCTTGCTCACCTGCACGCGCAGCTTCAATAGCCGCATTTAAAGCAAGAAGATTGGTTTGCTCGGAAATATTCTGAATTTGCCCCACAAACTCTTCAATAGCCATGCCTCTTTGGCTAAGGTCGTCAACCGACTGTTCAGCATCAGCTGTCTGATGTTCAATATTTAATAGGCTATCTGCGATGATCTGGATTAATAAATGGATTTGCTCAAAACTTGCCATAGAATCAAACAGGTTTTGTTGTTGTCTTTCCAGTTCCTGAAACGAATTAGCCACAGAATCACGGATTACCTCTACGACAACAGCACCGTTTATCCATAATTCATGCAGATCTTCCTTGTCACGATTTTGCTGCATCATGACATTTTTCTGAACATCCGCTACTTCTTTGATCTTATTATAAAGCTCTATCTCCGCTTCCAGAGAAGCAACTTTATCTTGTAAAGCTTTAATTTGGCTTTTCGCGTCATCCTTTTTATATGCTTTTTTCCACCACATCACATACACTTTTATTAGTTTAATTAATTAACAGTGTAGTACAGAAGTGTCAAGCTTTCACAAGATATTTAAGAAGTTTTTTAACTAATTGCTCATTGGCTGGGGGAAAGCTATAATTTGAGAGCTCGACAGGATCAACCCACTTTATCTCCTGCCTTTCATTGCCCTTTGCCAGCCCAGAGAATTCACGGATAAAATAGAAATCAAGAGTTACTTGCTTATCAGGATATTTATAGATTTCCTGATGATAGAAATCCGGATTTTCAATGACAATATCTAATTCTTCTCTCAACTCTCTGAGCAAACACTGAATTGAAGACTCATGCTGTTCAAGTTTTCCACCAGGAAATTCCCAAAGTCCACCTTGCTCCTTGTTATCAGGACGCTTTGCTATCAGTATTCTATTTTGAGAAAAAATAACTGCGGCCGCTACATGAATTTTTTTCATTATCACAACCGCTGTTTATTCAGAAATGTCTGTTGAAGTTTATCAGGACAATCGCCCATGACATTGTTTGTATTTCTTGCCTGAACCACAAGGGCAAGGGGAATTTCTGCCGACTTTCTGCCCTTCTCTCACGTAAGGAGAATGTCCGGCCTCTTCATTTTGTGGCATTGCCGAGCCATCTTCATGTTGATATTGAACATCTCTACTTTTGGCTTGCTCACGACGGCGCTGTTCCACAGCATCTACATCATCAGCACTTCTCACCTGAACCTTGGATAAAATGGAAATCACATCAAACTTGATACTTTCCAACATATTCTCAAAAAGCTCAAATGCTTCTCGCTTGTATTCCTGTTTCGGATTTTTATTGGCATAACTTCTCAAACCAATACCTTGTCTCAGATGATCCATTGCCGCCAGATGCTCTTTCCACTGACTATCCAGATTTTGTAACAACACCTGCTTTTCAAACAACCGAATAACTGACTGTCCAGCCTGATTTTCCTTGCCTTCATATTCATAAATCAGTGCTTCATGAACTTTTTGCAAAAGCGTATCTTCATACAGGTTATCATCCTTATCCAGCCATCTTTGCAATGGTAGGTCTACTGCAAAATCATTTGCCAGCCTTTCTTCAAGACCAGAAACATTCCACATATCTTCAATACTTTGAGGAGGAATATACTGATAAAAAACACCAGATATCACATCTTCTCGCATCGATTTAACCACTTCAGACACGTCGTCCGTAGACATGATTTCAGCACGCTGCTCATAAATAACTTTTCTCTGATCATTAGCGACATCATCATATTCAAGCAAACTTTTTCTTATTTCGAAGTTACGTGCTTCAACTTTTCTTTGTGCATTTTCAATAGCACGGGAAACCAGTTTATGCTCAATAGCCTCGCCTTCTTCCCAACCCATTCTTTGCATCATCATTGCCATTCTTTCCGAGGCAAAAATACGCATTAAATCGTCCTGAAGTGACAGGTAAAAACGACTGGTTCCCGGATCACCCTGTCTTCCTGAACGACCACGAAGCTGATTGTCTATACGACGCGATTCATGCCTTTCAGTACCAATTATCGCCAGGCCGCCAGCCTTGATTACCGCATCGTGCCTTTCCTGCCATTCTGCAGTCAGTTTTTCAATTTGAGCCTGTGTCGGATTTTTTAACCCATCAATATCAGATTGTAAACTACCACCCAACACGATATCAGTACCACGACCAGCCATGTTGGTTGCAATAGTTACCGCACCTGGTCTTCCTGCTTGAGCGATTATTTCCGCTTCTTTAGCATGAAACTTGGCATTCAAAACCTGATGGTCAATTTTCTTTTGCTTTAAAACTTTGGATAGAATCTCGGAAGATTCAACCGATGCTGTACCCACCAAAATTGGTTGACCCTTTGTGCGTCTTTCTTCAATTTCTTCTATGATTGCCATATATTTGGATTCTTTGGTGAGAAATATTAAATCACCATAATCATTTCGCAACATTGGCTTGTTGGTCGGAATAATAATAACTTCCAGACCATAAATCTGATTCAATTCGTAGGCTTCAGTATCAGCTGTTCCTGTCATACCTGAAAGTTTTTCATACAAACGGAATAGATTCTGGAAAGTAATCGAAGCAAGTGTCTGATTTTCATTCTGGATGTTGACGCCTTCTTTGGCTTCAATTGCCTGATGTAAACCATCAGACCAACGTCTTCCTGGCATGGTACGACCGGTATGTTCATCAATAATGACCACTTCACCATCTTTTACCAGATAATCAACATCTCTTTTAAAATGAACATGAGCTCTTAAAGCAGCATTGATATGATGGATCAGGGAAATTGAACCAGCGCTATACAAGGAATCATTTTCATCTAACAAACCAGCTTTAATTAATAGATTTTCAACTTCTTCCTGACCCTTTTCACTTAAATAAACCTGCTTTGATTTTTCGTCAATGGAATAATCGCCGCTTTGCTGATCTTCCGGATCTGATAAAGGTTTGAGCTTGGGGATCAATTGATTGATTTTGGTGTACATTGTCGAATTATCTTCAACCGCACCAGAAATGATCAAAGGCGTTCTTGCCTCGTCAATTAATATCGAATCCACCTCGTCAATAATGGCATAATGCAGTTCTCGTTGAACCTTGTCTTCAGTTGAAAACGCCATATTGTCGCGCAGGTAATCAAATCCGAATTCATTATTGGTTCCAAAGGTGATATCGCAAGCGTAAGCTGCTCGTTTGGTTTCAACATCCTGACCGGACAAAATCACACCGACAGTCAAACCTAACTTTTGATACAAAGGTCCCATCCAGTCAGCATCACGCTGAGCAAGATAATCATTCACAGTGACTATATGGACACCTTTGCCAGTTAAGGCGTTAAGATAAGCTGAAAGTGTCGCGACCAGGGTTTTACCTTCACCTGTGCGCATTTCCGCAATTTTACCCTGATGCAAAATCATGCCACCAATGAGCTGAACATCAAAATGGCGCATATTCAAAACACGTTTGCCAGCTTCTCTGACTACCGCAAACGCTTCGTTTAACAAATCGTCAAGCGTTTCACCTTGCGCCAATCTTTCCCTGAATTTGCTAGTCTGGTCGGCCAACTGTTCATCGCTTAATTTCGATAAATCTTCTTCGAGCACATTGATCTGTTGAATCTGCTTGCTCAAGCGCTTAATCACACGCTGATTTCTACTGCCAAAGAGTTTGGTCAGGATATTGCCTATCATGAATGTAAACTTCCCAAAATATAATTAAATTGTCCGGTATCAGTTATATCGTTTTTAAAATCCACCTGATTACCCGGAAATATCTCGTCGTTGAACTGAAAGTGGTCAGATTGTACCCGTTTCGTCCATTTTACTCTAGTGATAAAACCAAAAGATAATAGCTTTATGGGGGTGATAGCAAAAAACTCAAGCTGTGAAAATGAAAAAATAACTTCTGGTTTCACCAAATCTATGACTAATCCTAAACCATCTTGCTAAATGCTGGTGAAGCTCTTACCAATAAGACAACTCTTCATCAATAATCTCAACAAAATTTTCAAGTGGCTGTGCACCTCTTAAAAAACGGCCATTAATGAAAAATGCCGGTGTTGATTCAACGCCAAGAGAAATACCTTCCTTGAAATCCTGATCAACTCTTTCGGCATATTTGGAAGAATCCAGACATTGATTAAATTGCATGCTATCAAGACCAATATCCTTGGCCATATCTTTCATGATTCCAACTTTCAGGTTACGGAAATCATCAAAAAATTTATCATGCAATTCCCAAAACTTGTTCATACTTTGTTCCTGAGCACAAAAGGTTGCTTCAGCAGCTTTTCTGGCTTCAGGATGGATAGAATCCAGAGGGAAATGTTTGTACACAAGTTTGATTTTATTGCCATAGATTTTTTGCAACTCTCTCAGTGTTTGCTGAGCTTTAGCGCAGTAGGGACATTGAAAATCAGAGAATTCAACAATAGTCACATAACGATAACTATTTCCGCCAGTGTATGGGGCTCCTACAGTATTCACAGAGAATCTTGGTACTGCTGGCGCTTCAAGCAACAATTCAATCTTATGCTTTTTCCTCTGCGCTTCAAACCATACATAAACCTGATTTTGATATTCCTGTTGGCTCAGATACTGTCTCGCTTGCGCTTTCAAATTGGCATTAATTCGCTCTGCTGGAATATTGGCTTGCACAATAAATTGATCAACAGCCTCATCAGTAATATTTATCTGAGAAACTACAAACCTGTCTAGAAATTGTCTAGAAGTTAATCCTTTACTGCGTTGATCCAGTTTAATAACCTGATCAATCAAATAATTTTGTAATTGCTGACTTTGCATATCAAAAAGTTGCTTTTGCAAGTCATACATTTTTTGGTCATTATTAACAAAAACATCCCCATAGGTTACTGATTTACCATTAATAGTTGCTATCACTTTCTTGCCACTTTCAGCATGAACTTCGGCAATTTTACAAAAGCTCACCATCAAAAATAAAAGCATAATAATCTTATTCATCTGGAAATTCACAATAACCTCTTTCTATTACAATTAACTACAAATTAAATAATTTTCTTCTGACAATTTGTCGATATTGCCCTGCAGTTAAATTATTTTTATTTTTGAACTGCCGGGCAAAATACGCCACGTCTTTGAATCCTAATTGATCTGCAATATCCTGTTGGCTCAAATTGGTTTCCCTAAGCAAATCCATAGCCGTTTGCATCTTCAGTTCGGTGCCGTATGCTAACACACTTTTACCCACAGCGGATTTAAAGCGGCGAGAAAAATTTCGCTCACTCATGTTGGCCATTTCCGCCAGCGCCCTGACATTAAAGCTGTGTGAAAGATGGCTTTGCATCCATTGCTGAACTTCAATAATACCTTCATCCGGATGCCTGCTAACACCAGAAGCAAACCAGGGCTTGTCGTAGGTTCTATTTATCTCATGATTAAAATGTTGCTCTATAACTTGACTGACATCTTTACCAAAATAATTTTCAATAAAATAAAGAGATAAATCCACCAGAGCATTGATACTTCCGCAACAATATAAGTTACCTGCTTGAGTAATAAAGTGATGCCGTTGTAACTGTACTTTTGGGTATTTTTTTTCAAATGAATCAAAATAATACCAATGGGTAGTCGCCACTTTTTCATCAAGCAGACCAGCTTGTGCTAGCAGACACACTCCGGTTCCCGTAGCACAAATTTGTGCTCCTTTGTGATGGCGATCGTTCAACCAGTCAATTAATACTTGTGACTTTTCAACCACCACTTCCGGATTTCCCCAAATTGGTGGTAAAAATATCATTTGGGCTTCTGGTGCTGATTGCAGATCAAACTCAGGTGTAACCGTTAATCCTCTGGCATACTCAATCTTATTTTGATTTAAATCTTTCAGGTTTTGCGAGGAAACCAGATGACAACTCCAGTTTCGATTTTTGGTACGTTTGATACGTGCAACACCATTGGCGGCATTTATCATTTCCATAGGCAGACTAATACTGGTCAATAAGGCCTTGGGATAGCAAATGTAGAGACTGGTTAGCATGGCTGAAATATACAACAACTTGGCTTTTATATGCAAATCATAATAACCTTGTTTTCAATAAACTAGCAACTAATAATATTATTAGGTTCGACAATTCATGTTCTGGTCGATTGAGAGGTTAATATGCAAAGGTTACCGGTAATTGTTGGTTTTGGTGGCATTAACGCTGCTGGAAGAGCATCATTTCATCACAGCTATCGTCGTATGGTTCATGAGGCTTTAAACGACGAAGAACTGAATCCGATGTTTCAAGGACTTGCCAGTCTAATGAATCTTGAAAATGATCAGGATAAGCAATATATGCTGGATCATACCCTGATTAGAAAAATTGAAGATGACCTTTTTGATGTCAATGATATAAAGATTCACAAGAAAACTACCCTAAAGAGTGAACACGATGATAAACCACTCACTTTTGTGACCAGTCAAAGACAACTGCCAACTAATATTCCTGATAACTGGACAGTCGAGGAAATTGATGGAAAACAGGTTAAAGTTACTGTGAATGGTGAAATGGAAGTAATGACTCACGATTCCTACAAAATCGCCATCACCAGCGCGGGTCAATTGCCGAGCGGGTTTAAGGCTTCCAAGTTTTACAACTCAGCCAATCAACCGAAAGGTTTGCAATTGGCAGTTTTTGCCGCATCTGATGCGCTTCACTCTGTTGGCATGGACTGGAACGAAATTCTAAATCATATACAGGCTGATCAGGTTTCAGTTTACGCTGGCTCAGCAATTGGCCAATTTGATAATTTCGGCGGTAAAGGTCTGTTTCAGGCACTTTATCGTGGTGGCCGTGTCACCTCAAAACAGTTGCCGTTACTTTTATCTCAAATGCCTGCTGATTTTGTTAACAGCTATGTGATAAACAGTGCGGGAACTACAGGTGCCAACATCGGTGCTTGCGCCACCTTCTTGTATAACCTGAGACAAGGTGTTGCCGACATTCAGTCTGGCAAGGCAAGAGTGGTGATCGTTGGTGGTGCAGACGCATTGGTTGAGCCAGAAATTATTGAAGGCTTTAAAGCTATGGGTGCGCTGTCAGAAGATGAGCAGATTGCTGCGCTTGATGGCACTGATACAGTAGATAACCGAAGAGCTTCCAGACCTTTTGCTGAAAATGCAGGTTTCGTTATTGCTGAAGGCGCTCAATTTTTCATTTTAATGGATGATGAGCTGGCTGTAAAACTCGGCGCAACAATTTATGGCTCTGTGCCAGACGTCTATGTGAATGCCGATGCCAACAAAAAGTCGATATCTTCGCCTGGTATTGGTAATTATCTAACCGTTGCAAAATGTGCGGCATTAGCCAGAAATATTTTGGGAGAAGACGGTGTAAAACATACTTTTGTTCAGGCTCATGGCACTGGCACACCTCAAAACCGTGTGACTGAATCTCATATTCTTAATGAAGTTGCCAAAGCATTTGATATAGAAAAATGGCCGGTGGCAGCAATTAAATCCTATGTTGGTCATTCTTTAGGATCTGCTGGTGGCGATCAACTAACAGCAACTCTGGGTGTTTGGGAATATGGCTATATCCCTTCAATTAACACCATTGATAAAATTGCCGATGATGTTTATGACTCCAATCTGGAATTTTGTCTGGATCATCGTTTTGCTGGTGACAAAGGTAATGAAATGAAAGGTGCCATTTTGAACTCCAAAGGCTTTGGTGGCAATAATGCCAGCGGTTTGATTTTATCGCCCCATGTGACCACTCAAATGCTGGAAAACAAATACGGTAAAGAGGCAATGCAAGCCCATCAACAAAAGAATCAGGCTATCAAAAAATCAGCTCAGGATTATGATCAAAGAGCCATCAAAGGTGAGTATGATGTGATTTATCACTTCGGTACCAGTGTCATGGGTGGTGATGATTTGGCAGTTACCAACAAAGGTATCAAACTGTCAGAATTTAAAAATGAGATGCTTTATAACACCGAAAATCCTTATTCTGATTTTTGCAAATAGTTAGACGTTAAATTAAAAAATCGAAATTTATAAGCCTTGATTATTCGAGGCTTTTTTTATGCCCAGATTTTATTAAGCACTATCTAATTTTAAATTTATAAATTACACTTGCTCAATCCTGTACTTCTTGTCGAAACTACTTGTGCAAAACATCTTATTATTTCTAACAGCCACAGTAATCTGGGGCTCTACCTGGATCATGGTCACTTTTCAACTAGGGAAAGTAGCACCCATTGTCTCTGTGGTTTATCGATTTGGATTAGCCAGTATAATCCTGTTTGCCTTTGCCCTAATCACCAAAAAAAGCTTTAAATTTTCAGCCAGACAACATCAGCTGATTTTAATTCAGGGATTAACCCTTTTCGGCTTCAACTATTGGCTTACCTATATAGGGATCACTCACATCAACAGTGCTTTGGCAGCAATTTTAAGTACGGTTCATATTTATTTTATTGTGGTTTATTCACGGTTAATTCTGGGTGATCCTATTCGTAAAGAAGTTGTTATTGGATCCAGCGTTGGTATTGTGGGCATATTTTTGCTCTTCTTACCAGAAATGCAAACAGCAAATGAAAAACTGGCCACATGGACAGGCATTATCTGCATTTTGGCTGGCAGCATGATTTCCTCGCTTGGCAATGTGCTTTCAGCCGCCACTCAAAGAAAGGCTGTTCCTGTAGTTCAGGCTAATGCTCTTGGAATGGGTTATGCCTCTATCTTGCTTGCCATTATTGCCTTTTTTAGCGGGATGGAGTTTAACTTTGATACCTCATTCAAATATGTTGGTTCTCTGCTTTATTTAGCCGTGTTTGGTTCGGTTATCGCCTTTGGCGCTTACCTTTTGGTTCTGGGACGAATAGGAGCTGACAGAGCTGGCTATATATCTTTGGTTTATCCCGTTATAGCAATGATTATTTCAACATTCTATGAAAACTATCAATGGACAATTGAGGCTTCAGGCGGGTTAATTTTGATCCTGTTCGGTAAATATATCGCGATGGGACAATATCGAAAATTACGATGGCATAAAAATTGGAAACAAAAACGTTTGGCCAATGCAGATTTGACGCCTATACACAATGAGGAATCATAATGAAGGTTTTATTTCTATCTCTATTATTACTAAATCAAACCAGTGCCGATAATTCATATACGAAGAAAACGATTAACTGTGAAGATTACTCATGGAGTGATATCACCTCATTGGTTGAACCTTATCTGGATGATGTTTTATACACTGCATTGGTAATGCAGGGCGAAAGTTCAAACTACAATGTTTCAGAAGCTGCCAGACAAGCCTATGACGAAAGCTTGCCAGATGATGTTAAACATGAATTGTTGACAATTATTAATGCGGATTGTTAAGTATTTTTATTCTATAAAGATACTATCAAAGTCGAACAATACCTCTCATTTGTGATATATTTTTGCAACATCGAAAACAAAAAGATGCAATAACATCAGGACAAAAATAATCAATGGCACTTTCCATTTTTGCACCCGTTTCAATTGGCAATGTCAGTGTTGGATTTGATACGCTGGGATTAGCTATCACCCCGATAGATGGTACTTTGTTGGGGGATGTGGTTTCGATTAAATCTGCAAAAACATCCAGCTTGAAACTTTCCGGCCAATACGTTGATAAACTGCCAGAAAATCCGCAAGACAACATTGTCTGGCAATGTTTATTGGCCTTTGAAAGAGTATTGTCGAATCTCGAGATAGAAATAAAACCGGTAGTTTTAACACTGGATAAAAAATTACCTGTAGGCAGTGGGCTGGGATCCAGTGCCTGCTCAGTTGTCGCAACGCTGGTTGCCTTGAATAAATTCTATAACGAACCGTTAAAAGAAAAAGAATTACTAAGAGTCATGGGGCAGATAGAAGGAAAGTATAGTGGCAGCGTGCACTATGATAATGTTGCCCCCAGCTTTCTGGGCGGTTTACAACTGATGCTTCCTGCCGAGCAAATTTGCCAGTCACTACCAGTTTTTGAAGACTGCTATTGGGTGATGGCATATCCGGACATAGTTGTCAGCACTAAAATGGCAAGAGAAATTCTACCACCTTCCTTTGACAAACAGGTCACCATTAATTTTGGTCAAAATCTGGCAGGCTTTGTTGATGCCAGTCATCGAAAAGATAAAGCGTTAGCTTTTGCCCTGCTTAAGGATGTAATTGCTGAACCTTATCGCCACTCACTCTTACCTGATTTTTTACCTGTTAGACATCAACTGATAATGCAGGGAAGTCTTGCCGTTGGCATTTCAGGTTCAGGACCAACCATTTTTTCTGTCTGCGATAATTTGGATATCGCAGAACAAAACAAGGCCTATATGCAGGAACATTATTTGCAATCCAAGCACGGTTTTGTTCATATTTGTAAACCCGATATGATTGGTGCAAGAGAGATCAAAACCAGCTAATTTGTCAAACTAGTAGAGCATCATTTGTGAAATTTTATAACCTTAACGACAACAACCAACAGGTGGATTTTAAAACTGCCGTTCAAACTGGCCTTGGTAGAAATCAGGGGTTGTTTTTCCCAAAAAAATTACCAACACTTGAAAATGTTGATGAACTGTTAGAGCAAGATTTTATCACTAGAAGTCATGCTATTCTTTCTCCCTATGTTAATGAAAATATTAACAACGATACTTTAACTACCATTATTGCGGAAAGTTTTAATTTTCCAATTCTGCTTAATTCGGTGAGTCAAAATAAAGACTGCAACCAATTTTGTCTTGAGCTATTTCACGGTCCAACCCTTGCATTTAAGGATTTTGGCGCACGATTTATGGCCCAGTGTTTAAGTTATTTTTCTTCTGATCAAAAGATTACAATTTTAACGGCTACATCAGGAGACACTGGTGCGGCAGTTGCTCATGCATTTTATGGACTTGAAAATATTGAAGTTGTAATTTTATTTCCGAAAGGAAAGATCAGCCCTTTGCAACAGAAGATGTTTACCACTCTGGATAAGAATATTCGCACCATAGCCATTGATGGTAGTTTCGATGATTGCCAGCAATTGGTAAAGCAGAGTTTTGATGATCAGGAACTGGTAAAAGATGTTGGGCTCAACTCGGCCAATTCAATCAACATTAGTCGTTTACTGGCGCAGGTTTGTTATTACTTTGAAGCTGTCTCACAACTGCCGAAATCACACAGAAATAATCTGGCAATATCTGTTCCTTGCGGTAATTTTGGAAACCTGTGTGCCGCAACCATTGCCAAGACTATGGGATTACCTGTTGAAAAGTTAATTGCCGCCACCAATGAAAATGATACAGTGCCCAGATATCTTGATACCGGAAAATGGCAACCTAATCCAACAGTTGCTACCTTGTCAAACGCAATGGATGTCAGTAAGCCAAACAACTGGCCAAGAATTGAATATCTCATCCAATCAGAACAAATAAGCACAGAATTGATTCAGGCAATTAAAATAGATGAGTTGACGACCAAGCAAGGCATGGCAGAATTAAATAATATAAACTATCTCACAGAACCTCATGGTGCGGTAGCGTATCAAGCATTGAAAGCTCTCACTCAGAAGCAAATGAACGGAATATTTTTAGGAACAGCACATCCTGCCAAATTTAAGGAATCAGTAGAGTCAATCCTGTCGCTTTCATTGGATTTACCTGAAGCAATACAAAACTGCGCTGACAAAACTGATCTTTCTGTCGATCTTGCAGCGGACTATAAAAGCCTTAAAGCTTTTCTACAGAACTTATAAAACTGAAAATAAAAAAAACCAGTCAAATGACTGGTTTTTAATTTGTTTGGAAATTCCGGAAGACTTATTTCTTTGACTTTGGTTGACTTTCTTTAATCAATTCAATAGTAGCTTCATCTATTTTTGGCACCTTCTCAACAGAGTCTTTATCTTTTGATGCAGCAACCAGTAGATCATATTGTTTGTTAGCAAAACTATCCAGTTCCTGATACTTGTCTGCAAGTTCAACTGCTTTTTCCAGAGAAGCCTGAACCTGTTTTAGTTCAATCTCCTGAGTATCTTTTTCTTTTTTGACTTTACGATTCAGATCTTCCGCTTTCTTACGGGCGTTAGCCTCGTCCAATTTTTCTTTACGCAATGCCTTTAATTTTTTGACGACATTTTCGGGCGTGTCTGCCAAAACCTTGGTGATCTGTTTGATCTCTTTCTGTTTTTCAGCCAACTGTGATTTGATCTTCTTCAATTCATCTGCATTAGCTTCTTTGCCGGCAATGACCTGTTCTTCAGCTTTTTTAATTGATGCTTGTAAATCATCACGCTCTGCTTCCAGTTGATTATTCAACTGCTGGCTGGCCTTTAATTGTGCTTGTAGGTCTTCGATTATTTTTGCAGAGGTTTCCTGCTCTTTCTTGAGCTCACTTTGTACTGCTTTTACCTGAGTGGCATTTTTGTTTAACGCATTTTCAAACTCTTCAGAACTGCAATCTTTAGATAAACCTAACAGATTTGTCGCCTTTTGCATCAACATCTGTTTGCTGACCGCTAGTTCCTTCCAAACTTTCAACTGTAATTCAATATCAGCTTGTTCCAATTGTTTCTCCTATACTGCTAAAAATTCAGCCGCGCATGATATAAAAAACGAGCAGTAAAATCCAGTAAAAAAACGTATTTATCAAATTTAATCTTAATATGTTATCTGATAGAACCGCTACTGCTTTTTTTTCTGCTGGATTTTCGTTTTGTTGAGGTGTCTAAAACGGCAAGATTGAGTGAGTGATACAAATTTTCAAACTTTCCAGCCGGAACGGGTCTGGAGCAATAATAGCCTTGATAATAATGACAGCGACTTGATTTCAGGTATTCAATTTGTTCTTCAGTTTCTACACCTTCCGCTACCACAGCAATATCCAGAGTCTTCCCCAAATTGATAATTGTCTCGATAAAAGCTGCACCATTCTCTTTATCAAAATCATTCAGAAAACTTTTATCAATTTTCAGACTGTCGATGGGGAACTGTTTCAAATAAGACAAAGATGAATATCCTGTACCAAAATCATCCAGAGAAACTGAAAAACCTTTTTCTCTCAAACTTTTAATCGTCAACAAATTCTGATCAGTATTCTCGAACAAAACATATTCTGTAATTTCCAGATCTATTTTTTTTGGATCGGCTCTGGTTTCTTTTACAATATTAGACAAAACTTCTGCGAAATTCTTTTCTAATAGTTGACGGGTAGCAAGATTAACGGAAACCGGAATATTAATACCTTTTCTTTTCCATTTTGCCTGTTGCTTACATGCTGTTTCAAAGATCCATCTTCCCAGTGCTACGATAAATCCGTTATCTTCTGCAACGGGAATAAATTCATCCGGAAAAATCATACCATCATTTTTACTGTTCCAGCGGATCAGGGCTTCAGCGCCGACGATAGCACCATTTTGCAAATCTACTTTGGGCTGATAATAGAGCTCAAACTCTTCATCAATTAATGCTGCTCGCATGGCTTTATCTATATTGACAGCTTTTAATACCTGTTCATTCAGTTCTTCGGTATAAAAATGGTATTGAGATCGTCCTTTTTTCTTAGCCTCATACATCGCAATATCAGCATGCTGCATTAATGAAACTGTATCACTGCCATCTTTTGGATAAAAAGCGATGCCAACACTGCTGGTTACGTTTACGGGATGATTTTGAATAATTCTGGGAAGGCTGAGATGAGTCTGAATTCGGTCAATTACATGCAATAATTCCTGCAGTGAACTGTAATGATTAACAATTATTAAAAATTCATCACCACCAATTCTTGAAACAAAATCATTTGAGCGAACAATTTCTTTTATTGCTACCGCAATTTCCTGTAATAATTCATCACCAATATGATGACCTAAAGCATCATTAATTAACTTGAAATTATCCAGGTCCAAAAACATGATAGCAAATTCATTTCTGTTTCTTAGAGACTCAGCAATTAATCGGTTGAGATATTCGTTTAACGCATTTCTATTGGCAAGCCCACTCAATTCATCGGTTCTTGCCATACGATAGAGTTCATTTTTTTCTGCTTCCAGACGATTAAAGGTTTGTAGCATTGAAGATCGAATGGCTTCTAATTCTTTTAAATTAAAAGCCGAAGGGGCAACACTTTGGTAATAAGCAAACTGTCGTAATTTTTCCAATGGCCTGGAAATATAGTTTCTGAAAAGGTAGGCCACAATGGCTATCAATAGTAATGGAATCACACCAAATGAAACCATAAAATAGGTTTGATCTTGCGTCAAACGCATATCAATTTCATCTTGATCGAAAATAAATATTAAATCCAGAAGATACAGTTCATCACTGACATAATATCTAACAACCCCCTCCAGACCAATCCCTCTTTTTAATACATTGTATGCTGACTCATCCTCACTAATATAAAATTCATGTCTGGGGGGTACAGTTTTATATTGCGGGTTATTGGATAACAGCACATCATCCCCTCGAACAATCATGATGGCATCAATAAAATGATTATTTGATACCACTCTGTCCAACATAGCTCGAGTTGACCTTATGTTAGTATGGCTAGTAACTGTTTTTGACAGAATATAACTCAGCTCAGACAAATCATCATTCATAGTGTCAAGAATAATGGATGATGTCTCTTCACGTTGTAAAAAGAAATAGTGCGAAAACAGCGAATATAATCCTGCAAAAAGTATAAATAATATAATTGCAACAAAACGCTGAATTGTCGTTCGCATCTTAAAGAAGATCCCTTGTAGGAAATTGCGAAAACTTTAATCTTTCAATCAGATCCGGACTCATTCGATCGTTGATCCAGACAATGTCTTCCAAAGACATTAAAAACTCCTCGTATGAAATATTATTAATATAATGCTTAACCACCTCATAAAACTCTCTGGGATTTTGCTCAAGAATTCTTACTGCCGCATCAATATGCTTTTTCATTAATACAAATTGCTCTTTATGATTATTTAAAGTCTGGGTAGTGGTAAACATGGCATCAACTACCAATAAATCCAATCCATCTTTGGTTGATGCAATTTCCTTAAACCCTTTTTTAGCTAATTCAAAATCGTAGGGGATATACGTCACAATAAGTATCTGACTATCAGAGTTATATTCAACATTTAAAATATTGGCCTGATCTTGATTAATGTAATTAAATGTTTTCTCTTCCAACCCGTACGTACGAATGAAATCAGTCAGCATGGTGTTATTAATTGAATCCATTTCAAGATAAGCATCTATCGGAGCCGTTGTTTTTTTTAAATCATCAATACTTTTGTTACTCATGATAATGTCACCACCATTTGAACGGTCAAGCATGATAATTGGCAATAAGTCAGGGTCTTTTTTGCTCAGCAAATTATATTCGTATTGCGTTCCTACAAATGCATCTGCATTACCAGCCTGATACAAATACATATTTTCGCTTAAAGATGACACGTGCAGAACTTTTATATTAAGAGGCTTTAACCAGCCCTTTTCCTTGGCGTAATAAATAGGGGAATAACCTATCCACGTGGTAGCAGATATATTGAGTCGTTTGTATTCATTATCTGCGCAGGAAGAAATAAAAAAGAAGAAGAAAATACTAAACAGCCTAACTTTCATAATTATTACTCTTGGTTATCGATGTATTATTTAATGAGGCAAATTGTTTGGATTTCTTAACTACATCAATATAAGAATAATAACCTACAATCAATTTGCTTCTTGGTTTATATAATATTTGATTGCCCATGTCCAGAAACTGAACACTATCAGGCTTCCCCGAGAGTTAAGTTTAGTAGAAAAATCTCAAAAAAGAGAAGTTATGATGACATTTTTATGCCAGTTTGCCTGCTTGATAATCAGCAAAAGCCTGCGCCACTTCTCTTCGAGTATTCATCACAAATGGGCCGGCTCTCTCAACGGGTTCGTTAAGCGGCTTTCCGGCAATGATCAAAAACCTTGCATCTTGCTGACTTTCTATTTTAAGAGATGCGCCACTACCAAGAACAGCCATTTGTCCCTTATTAATTAATGTTTTTCGTTGACCAATAATAACGCTACCTTCAATCAAATAAATAAATGAATTATGACCGACAGGAATCGCATCTTCAAAGCTGGCTGACTGACTTAAATGAATGTCCCAGTAAGTAGGATTAACAAAATTATTTTCAATAATCCCTTTTGTGCCTAATCTGGTTGTGCCTGCAATAACTTTAACTGTACATTCTTCGCCTCTACTTTCACTGGGAACTTCTTCTGCAGATTTTTCCTGATAAGCTGGCGCTATCATCTTGTGACTGGCTGGCAAATTGACCCATAACTGAAACCCTGCCAACAAACCTTCTTCCTGCTCTGGCATTTCAGAATGGATTATTCCTTTCCCGGCTGTCATCCATTGAACACCACCAGACTCTATTACACCACTATTGCCCGCACTGTCCTCGTGGCGCATTTTACCGGCAAGCATATAGGTAACTGTCTCAAAACCTCTGTGCGGATGAGAGGGAAAGCCGCCAATGTAATCCTGTGGTTTATCTGAGCCAAAGGCATCGAATAAAAGAAAAGGATCCAGACTATCAAAAAATGAAGTACCTATTATTCTGACCAGCTGAACGCCGTCACCGTCAGAGGCTTGAATGCCATCTATGATTTGTTTTACTTCTTTCATAAATTCAATCTTCTTAATAAAATATTTAGATTGTTTTAAGTTCCCTTTATTTTGCACATTTCTGAATGGATTGCCAACAAATTTAGCTAAAGAGAATTAATAAATCTCTTTTTTAAATCTTTTAAAACAAGCACTTCAAATCTTCATACGCCTGTTTGATAAGGTGAAAATCCTTTTCATTTCCACCACGATCAGGATGATGAATATTGGCGAGCTTATTAAATTGTTTTTTGATGATTTTTAAATTTAGGTCCTCAACAGATTCCAATTTCAAAATTTTGATCGCTTCAGCTTTTTTATCCAGCGCCAGATACTTTTGCCAAAACTTTTTCTGCATATTTTCGATTTCTTCATCAGATAAATACAGGTTCTTTTCATTCAGATAAAACTCGGCCAAAGGATCGGTCGAACCGATTTCCTGCCCTGTTTGATCAATCTTGACCAGCTGGATTTGTATGGGAGAGATTTCAATCTGAAAACCATCATCCAGTAACGAGTCCTTCATTTGATATAACTGATGAAATAAAAAGAAATGTTTTCTATAAAGAGAAACAGGCTTTTTAACTTCTTCAAAAAAATCAGGAGATTCGGCTTGCAGAGTCTGAAGCAATTGGTACTCGGCAATAAATCCGCCATGTTGTTTGATAATTTCCAGAATTTCTCTTTGTCTTTGATTCATCTATTTGGTTCATTTAAATTCGGAAAGATATAATATGAACGAGTATAGCAATTTACGCAAATATGTTAACTTCTTAACGAAATTCCACTAACACTTTATATCATTAAGTGATAAAGTTGCGCTCCCTTTACAGATCTGTTTTTTATATTCTTTATCAAGCATGAACAATAACTGGATTGTTTTAAAATTTGGTGGCAGTAGCGTTGCAGAATCAAAACACTGGAACACTATCGCGCAACAAATACAGCGTTGTCTGGATGAACATCAACAACCTTTTATAGTGTTATCCGCATTAAAAAATGTATCGAATCTTTTAGAAGCCTTGCTTCATCAAGCATTAAGTGGCGTGCATCAAAGTGCTATTGATCATATAAAAGAACACCATCTAAGGTTAGCTAATCAACTGGGGCTGGATGCAACTGATAAGATTAATTCAATCATTCATCAGCTTTTAAAATATTCCGATGAGATTAATCTAACACAAACCATCACACCGGAATCTCATGCAAAGGTACTGGCCATTGGTGAGATTTTATCTACCACAATTGGTTGCGAGTATCTGAAAAAATCCGGTTTTAATGTCTATTGGCAAGATGCCCGGGAAATATTGATTTCGAATAATGCCCAAGACGATTGGCATCATTTTACCAGCAATCAATGTGACTATTCACAGGATGGCAATTTAGCCGATTCCTTATCTGAAAAAGCAGATGTTATCGTCACTCAGGGTTTTATCGCGGCCGATGAAAGTGGCAAAACCGTTCTTTTGGGAAGAGAAGGCTCAGATACCAGCGCAGCTTATTTTGCAGCAAAACTCAACGCCTGCAAGCTGGAAATATGGACAGATGTTTCCGGTATTTATTCCAGTAATCCAGGTGAGATAAATAATACGCAAACTATCCCTCAATTAAGTTATCAGCAGGCACAACAAATGGCTAAATTTGGTGCCAAGGTTTTGCATCCCGGTGCTGTCAAACCAGCGCTTGAATCTAACATTCCCATAGAGATTAAAAATACTCGCTTACCTGCGGACAGAGGTTCCAAAATTAGTGCTGTTTCTGAATCTGAAAGAAAAGTACTCGCTGTTGTATATGAATCGAAAGTCACACAGGTTATTGCAAATTCTGATTCTAATGAAGATGTTTTGTTCAAATTAGGAGAATCTGGATTTGAAGTTTTGTTAACTGAAATGGTTGATAATCAAACTCACATAATCGCAATCTATAAAAATTCAGATATGCCGCAGTTGGATGATGATTTACTTGAGAAGAAAATTGATGGAAAAGTTGTTTCTAATCTGGCTTTGGTGACGGTGGTTGGAAATGATATTCAGGAAAATTTTCAAAACTATCAACGTTATTTTGATGAAAAGAAGAATCGAATCAGTCTATTGTGTAAAGCTGAAGATTGTTTGGCAATTGTTCAATCAATTCACGATAAACTTATTGATACTCAATGTAGAAACCAAGGCATGCTTTAATTGTTGTTTTATTGTCATAAGATTTCTCCCTAAATAATATTTTTTAGATGAATGTATCATTAACTAATTTTATAAATAAACGCGGCACTTTCTCACTCGGCGGATAACCAGCTATACATTCCCCCACATTAATCAGATCAAGATATTGCCATATATGTCTTCTAGCATATGGATCACGAATCCAGGTTATATTTGAAACCACTGACTTATCAGACATTTTCAAAATATAAGTCTCGTGAAATGAAAAACCATCTTGCGACCAATCTTTGCTATTAATTGCATAAGAAATTTGAATATCGGGCACAGGGATATCTATGGCTTCATCGTTTTCGATATCGTAGTAAATCAGATCTTTTGATGTGGTCACCTCTTCTATATTCATCATACTTTTTGGAGTAACAATATATTTTGTTGATGTATTTTCAAATAAGTGCTTGATACTACTTAAACCACCGTAATAATAAATCACCTCTGGATAACTAACTTTTTCAACGGGTTTAATATATTCTGTGTTAAGGCAATGATATTCCAACAAGTTTCTTTGATAGATGTAAAGATAATAAGGTGTCAAAGCAAACAAAATGAAGATCAATCCCCTACTGATAGCATTTTTTATAAAATGAGCTATGGTAAGAAAAAGCAATGCATAAACTATAAAATAGAAGGTTAAAACCATTAATCCAATCATGTTTTCTCCTTGTGTTTATTTTAATCTTTTCTCGTTCCCATGCTCCTGCGTGGGAATGCATACCTTTCTTATTGCATAAGCTAAATTTACCATCTACAACAAACTTCTAGCAATCCCTCTTCCCCTGAATAGTTCCTTGCACTTGAATATCTCCAGTGCAAAGCATTATCCACATATCCCCTTTTTACAGGATTTTGATGAGTATATTCAACATTTTGCTTCATCATTTCTTCATTTTGAATCCATTCTGGATGAACGCCCTCTTGCCATAGTTGATAGGCTCGATCTGTTTTGTGTGCTTTTTTGTAAAATTCCAATTGATCCAAAATCTGTGTTACTCGATTATCATTCAGATATTTAATCAGCTGTTTTGCTGTGTAGGATTTGAAGCGAGAAATATCATTATCCAGATTTTTACTTTGAACTACAAAATGACAATGATTTTCAAGAATGACGTAAGCATAAATTGACAATCCTTCTTTTGATAAATGCTTCAAGCTATCAAGTAATATATTAACTGTTTCAGGACGTGTGAAAATGGGGATCCAGTGAAGGACTGTTAGGGTGATAAAGTGAGGTAATTCCGGATTGGTTATCTTGTATCGAGATCTTCCCATTATTTACATCCTGTATGCATTCCCACGCGGGAGCATGGGAACGAGAAAAGGCGAGGCAATTCCGGATTGGTTATTTTATATCGCGATCTACCCATTATTTACATCCTGTATGCATTCCCACGCAGGAGCATGGGAACGAGAAAAAATAAAATCAACCCTCAATAGGATACTCATGCAGGTCTTTAAAAGTAGACAACACCACAGATGACTTCATTTTTCCCAAGCTGTTGAGGTTGGACAGCTTCTGACGCACAAACTTTTCATATTCAAGAATATCCTTGCAAACTACCTTGAGTAAAAAATCATCTTCACCCGTAACGTGATAGCACTCAATGACCTCCTCCAAATCCTTGATAGCCTGATAAAATTCATCGATAGCATTTTGCGAATGTTGATGTAAGCTGACAGATACCAGCATGGTAGTTCCAAGATCAATTTTCTTGGGGTCAAGCAGGGCAAAATACCCTTTAATATAACCTTGTTTCTCCAGTTTTTTAACACGCTCCAAAGTTGGAGGTGGTGACAAGCCTAATTGAGAAGCTAATTCTTTATTAGTGATCCTTGCATTACTCTGCAATATTTTAAGGATTTTTTTATCAATTGAATCAAGGTTTGTCATAGTATCAATACTACACTTATATATTAGATTGACTGAATATTACTATTGAGTTTTTAGATCTGCAATTAAAATAAAAAAAGACCGCTTTAAAAGCGGCCTTCTCTTTAACGCTATAAATGATAAATTATTTTTTTCCCATTATATCCATCAAGAATACAACAGTTGCTTCCACACCTGAAATAACCGCAGGCTCAGGATAGATTTTAAACAAAGGGCTATGGTGGCTTGGTACTGGTGTGCCGCCTTTTTTAGCTGCATCCATATCTTTCTTTGCTGTTCCGCCAACAGTGAAATAAACGCTTGGAATGTATGGGTCAGTGGTAAAGAAACCAAAGTCTTCTGCGCCCATTCCCAGTTTATTAACATCCTGCACCATATCGCTACCCATTTTTTCATTAGCAGCTTGCTTTAAACGCTTGGCAAGTGCCGGGTCATTGATTGTTGGTGGATAGCCGATTTTACGGAATTGCACTTCTGGCAATTTATCTTCAGGCATACCAGCAGTTCTGGCTGTATTTTTCGCTACACGCTCAATTGCCGATAACAATTGATCTCTTACTCTGGCGTTAAGACTTCTGACCGTTAACTGAAGATGCGCTCTGTCAGAAATAATATTGTGCTTTGTTCCCGCATGAAATGAACCCACTGTAATGACGGCTGCATCTCTTGGCGCCACTTCACGACTGACGATAGTTTGCAAATTTGTCACTATTTGAGCACCAATCAATACCGGATCTTTACCGGCATGAGGATGTGCACCATGAGCACCAATACCATGAACAATAATATCTACACTGTCAGAACCTGCATAAGGAGAACCTTCATCAATAGAGATTTTTCCAGCTTCAAAACCTGCGCTAACGTGGAAAGCCAATGCATAATCAGGCTTGCCAAAACGCTTCCACATATTATCTTTCATCATCCTGTCAGCACCAGCAAAACCTTCTTC
>JAOUOC010000101.1 GCA_029880585.1 Gammaproteobacteria bacterium | reverse complement strand
GCTTTACACTTCTGGGTAAAAATCGTAATAATTCAAATTTCCACTTTCTCGGTTGACCACCTTCACTTGCGGGAAAACGTAAGGTGCTGAATGGTATGGCCATTTCAACAACATAACCTGATGCATTTACCTTGGCAGCATTATGCCAAATACCATCCCAACTTGAATTATCTCCTCTACCCCTTGTGTTAGCCTGTTCAGTTGCATCACCCTGAACACCTGATGGGTTTGAGAAAAATTGATACAGTCGTCTGGCTTCACCAAAGGTATCAAGTTTAATCCCGACAAAATCACTGTCCCAAAGATTGTCTCTATCTGTTAAGTAATTTCTGATTTCTTCAGGGTTGGGATCCAGAGCATTAAAGGCTACATAAAGTGTCTGGCCATCTTCAAACAGATAAACTTCAGTTTTAACGGGCGGTTCAGTATTTTCACCGGGTGCAGTTTCATAATTCAATTCAATTTTCAGTGCACCTTGCCATTCGCCTTGCGACAATTCACCATCAACACTAATTTCATTATTTAGTTGTGGTAATTGATAGTCATTACTTCCATTTGCATTCACACTGGCATCAACGCCAAATACAGCTAGCAGTAAAAAGGAAATGAGAAAAATTTTTGAAATATGTTTAGACATAACCACACAAAAAATTAATAAAAAGAAATTAAAACCCGCCACACAGTCGAGGGCGGGATTCTACGCTAGTTATAGATGTTGTGCCAATAAATATTAGGGATAAAACGATAGTTTAAATTTATAACTTCATTAAATCATGGGGCTGTCCCTAAATCATTATTAAGCAACAACTTTGGCAACGGCCTTTTCGAAAGCAGACATACCTTGTTCAATTTCTGCTTCACTTACTAACAATGATGGTGCCAGACGAATGACGTTGGGACCAGCCATTAAAATCATCAAATTATTTTCAAGTGCAGCCACCATAAAGTCTCTTGCACGACCTTGATATGTTTCATTAAGTGCTGCACCAACCAAAAGTCCCTGACCTCTAACTTCGGAAAACACATTATATTTTTCGTCAATCATTTGCAGTTTCGTTGCAAATATTTCTCTCTTTTCTACAATTCCTGCAAGTGTTTCTTCAGTATTGATAATATCAAAGGCCTTGTTTGCAACAGCACAAGCCAAAGCATTACCGCCATAGGTGCTACCATGACTTCCGATATTTAGCGCAGCAGCAAATTTTTCTTTGGCCAGCATTGCGCCAATCGGGAAACCGCCACCCAAGGCTTTGGCACTGGTTAAAACATCAGGCTCAATACCATAATGCATATAGGCAAATAATTTTCCGGTTCTACCCATACCTGTCTGAATTTCATCAAGAACCATTACCGCATTATGCTTGTCACAAAGCGCTCTGACCTTGCTCATAAAATCAGCTTCGGCCTTGATAATGCCACCTTCCCCTTGCACAGGTTCCAGAACTATGGCACAGGTTTTTTCTGAAACCGCTTTTTCCAACATTTTAATATTATTGTACTCAAGGTGAGTGATCCCTTGCGGCAAGGGCTCAAACCCTTTGGTATATTTTGGTTGTCCACCTACGCTGACGGTAAAAAGCGTACGTCCATGAAAAGACTGGGTGAAGGAAATAATTTCATGCTTTTCTTCGCCAAAATTATCAGAAGCATATTTTCTTGCTAATTTAAAGGCGGCTTCATTGGCCTCACCACCAGAATTTGAAAAGAATACCTTGTCAGCAAAGGTATGGTTCACCAGCTTCTCTGCCAACTCAAGCGCTGGCTCGTTAGTATAAACATTACTCAAATGCCACAATTTGTCAGCTTGTTCTTTCAATGCATTAACCAGATCAGGATGACAGTGACCCAATGCATTAACCGCTATTCCGCCAGCAAAATCTATATACTCATTGCCTTCCTGATCCCACAGCTTACAACCTTTACCTTTAACAGGGATAACATTAAGTGGTGAATAGTTAGGAACCATTACTTTATCAAAAAGCGTTCGAGAGAGTTTGCTCATAAATCTTCCTTATTCGGAGTGACAGACTAAATTGGTCTGTATCATCGCTAATTTTGACTACAGTTTCCAGCCCTTTAAGTCTAAAATTAGCAAATTATTTCGCATTAACCATTAAAAAAGATAGATCAATTGATATTTTCACTTTGGACACGCTATTCAGGTATAATATCCTTCAATTGATTGTCCTTTTCAGACACAGGAGTTTATTGATTATGATGGTAATTCGTCCGGTTGCTTTAACTGATCTCAATGATATTGTCGTTTTGGCAAGTCAGACCGGCACGGGACTCACCACCCTTCCCAATAACCCAGCTCATCTTGAAGAAAAAATCAGACAGTCACTACGAGCCTTCGACAAAACTACTTTTCCACCTCTTGACGAAACCTATCTGTTTGTATTGGAAGATACCTCAAATAGCAAGGTAGTTGGAACAAGCGGGATTGTTGCTGCCGTTGGAACAACCAAACCATTTTACACCTACAAAATCAATCAGGAAGTTCATTTTTCAGAAACGACAAACGTTTATAAAGATCACCAGTTCCTGACGTTAACCAATGACTTTACTGGTGATGCTGAAATATGCACCTTGTTTTTAAGCCCCGAACATCGTGGCGGAGGAAATGGACAATTACTTTCCAAAAGCCGTTTTCTCTTTATGGCAGATCATCACGAAAGGTTCGGTCAAAATGTGGTTGCAGAAATGAGAGGACAGTCTGATGATCAAGGGCATTCTCCCCTATGGGAAAGTCTTGGCAGACACTTTTTTGATATGGATTTTGCAGAAGCTGACAAGGAAAACGGGCAAGGTAATTCGCAATTTATTGCCGAGCTAATCCCCCATCACCCTATCTATATCAATTTACTCTCCAAAGAAGCGCAGGATATTTTGGGAATGGTTCACCCTGACACCAGACCAGCAGAACAAATGCTGATAGCAGAAGGCTTCAGATACACCGGTTACATTGATATTTTTGATGGTGGTCCAACTATCGAATCTCCTGTTAGCAATGTAAAAACTGTTAGAGAAAGTTTACTTTACCCGATAAAAACAGGAACTTTGGAAGGGAAAGAAATAAGAAAAGCCATGTTAAGCAACAGACAACTAAAAAACTACAGAGCATGTCTTGCTCAAGTTGCTGTCGATGATGAATATGTCGTTTTATCAAACGAAATGGCTATCAACCTTCAGGTATCCGAAGGCGATACAATTAGAGTTAAATTTGCAGATTAATCAGCTCAGGATTTAAAAATGAAAGCATATGAAGTCAACTTTGATGGCATAGTAGGTCCGACGCACAATTATGCCGGCTTGTCCGTTGGCAATGTTGCCTCTCAAAACAATGCGGACAGACAATCAAGACCAAAAGAAGCAGCCTTGCAGGGTCTTGAAAAAATGAAAGCGTTGCACGACAAAGGTTTAAAGCAGGCAGTCTTACCTCCACTTGAAAGACCTGATGTCGGCATGTTACGTAAACTGGGTTTTAGCGGAAATGATGCTCAGATGCTGAAACAGGCATTTGAACAGGCTCCGATTGTTTATGCTTCTGTTTGTTCAGCATCCAGTATGTGGACTGCCAATGCCTGTACTGTCTCACCAGGTGCGGACACCAAAGATGGCAAGGTGCATTTTACACCTGCCAATTTATCCTACAACTTTCATCGTTCAATTGAACACACTGGCACGGCAAAAATACTACAATCAATTTTTGCTAATGAAAAATTCTTTAGTCACCATCAGGCACTTCCTACCACGCGTCATTTTGGTGATGAAGGCGCAGCAAACCATACGCGATTTTGCCGGGAATATGGTGAACAAGGCGTTGAGTTTTTTGTTTATGGGCAGTATGCCTTTGATGACACTAAAGTAAAACCCGCCTTGTATCCGGCCAGACAAACCTTTGAAGCGTCTGAATCCATAACACGGTTACATCAATTGGATCCGGACAAAACAGTTCTGGCACAGCAAAGTGTAGAAGCCATTGATGCAGGTGTTTTTCATAATGATGTTATATCAGTAGGCAACAAAAATTGCCTCTTTTATCATGAACAAGCCTTTCAAAATAACGATCAAACATTAGCTGCCCTGCAAAAAGCTTATGGTGAAGAGCCCTTGCATTTTATTTGTGTTCCAAAACAATTGGTCAGCATCCAGGATGCCGTCACCACCTACCTGTTTAACAGCCAATTGGTTTCCATAAGCCCTGGTGAGATGATGTTAATTACACCAGAGGAATGTAAAAACAATCACAATGTTAACCAATATTTGCAAGAATTACTGAGTGCAGATACACCAATCAAAGCCATTGAATATTTTAATTTAAAGCAAAGCATGCGAAATGGCGGTGGTCCGGCCTGTTTAAGACAGAGAGTTGTTTTAAATGAGGCAGAAATGTCTGCGGCCAATCAGGCAGTTTTTATGAGCGATAAACTTTATGAAACACTGACCAATTGGGTCAATAAGCACTACCGAGATCTGATTACCCATGATGATTTGGCTGATGAAACATTACTGATTGAATCTCGTACTGCATTGGATGAACTGACTCAAATATTAAAACTGGGCAGCGTTTATCCTTTCCAACAGTAATTTTAATCGAGAGTGTTACTGCTTTATAACCAAAACCTGTTGCATTATAAAACGTGAACCATTAACCTAAAACGCAATTTAAAAGCTTACGTGGGGTGGGCTTTGTTGAGAAATGTCATAACTACAACCGAGAAGCAGAAATATGAATTTTAAAAATATGTCATTAAGTGGAAAGATATTTATTTTTGGTCTTTTAGGTGGAACTCTATTTGGAGCTTTGCTTGTTGGCTTAGTGAAGCTTTTAGCATATCTCGAATATGCTGAAATCAGTTCAGGGATAGATGAAGTTATCACCAGCTATATCATCAGCTTTTTTGAGATTATCAAGCAACTCTTTATGAATGCACTAAAAATGGTGATGGTACCTCTGGTACTGGTTTCCTTGATCTGTGGTACATGCTCATTAAGTGATCCAAAAAAATTGGGACCTCTGGCAGGAAAAAGTCTGGCGCTTTATCTACTGACCACATGTATTGCCATTACCATGGCTCTTATCTTGTCAAACATCTTTGATCCTGGAATGGTTGAAATCAGTGCAGAAGAGGTTACAAAAGCTGCTGAAAATTACAAAGCCCCTCAAGGTGCGCCTCCATTATCCGCAGTATTTAGCGGTTTGGTTCCTTCCAATATTGTTCAGGCCATGTCAGCAGGCAATATGCTACAAATAATCATTTTTGCCATTATTTTTGGTATTGCAATTTCAAAAACTGGTGAAGCTGGCAGAAAAGTTGCCGACTTTTTTGAATCGTTAAATGACGTTGTTTTAAAACTGATTACTATTATTATGAATCTGGCTCCCTATGCTGTATTTTGTATTATGGCCTATGTCGTCTATACAACAGGTGTAGATCAATTACAAAAGCTGTTTAAATACTTTTTCTGTGTTGCCTTTTTTCTAATTCTTCATTTTACAATTACATATCCAACAATTTTGATATTCTTTGCAAAATTAAACCCTATAACACTGTGGAAAAAAATCAGACCAGCAATACTATTTGCTCTTTCAACCTCTTCCAGTGCAGCTACTTTACCTGTCACTATGGAAGTTGCCAGAAAAAGATTAGGAGTTGGCCGTACAACTTCATCTTTTACACTACCTATGGGTGCTACCATCAATATGGATGGGACAGCCATTATGCAAGGTGTAGCAACAGTCTTTATTGCTCAGCTGGCTGAAATTGATTTAACCATGACTCAATATCTGATGGTAATTTTAATGGCAACTTTGGCCTCCATTGGTACTGCTGCGGTGCCCAGTGTTGGGCTGGTAACCCTGACCATGGTATTAACTCAGGTTAATTTACCGACTGAAGCGATCGCTATGTTATTAGGTGTTGACCGCTTACTGGATATGATGAGAACAGCAGTTAATGTCACTGGAGATATCACTGTGGCCACTATCGTCAGCAAGAGTGAAGATGATTTTTCTATTGAAACCTACAATGATCCGAATGCTGGCTTAGAATACGAAAAAGTTTCCTAACAGATTAGTAAACTACATCATTACATGCTACCCACAAAAAAGCCGACTTTTGTCGGCTTTTTTATTTGAAAATCATGAATCTCAGTTAAGACAAATTATTTATCTTAACTTTCGGAATCTGCTCTTCTGATTCAATACCTAAAACTTTACGATAAAAATAAAGCTCGGCATTAAAAGCCTGAATAATTGTTTCTGATTTTCTGAAACCGTGCCCTTCCCCTTCAAACAGGATATAGGCATAAGGTAACTGTTTTGCTTCTAGAGCTTCAACCATCTTTTCCGCCTGATTAGGCGGCACAACCTTGTCTTCAGTACCTTGCAACAACAGAATAGGACAACTCAATTTGTCCGTATGATGAATGGGCGAACGAGATTGGTATAATTTAACCGCCTCAACATCATCCGGTGAATAGCCACCAACTACCTTATCCAGATATCTGGCTTCAAATTTATGGCTATCAGAGGCCAGTGATTCCAAATCAGCCACTCCATATCGGCTCATCCCTGCCGCAAAAACATCGTGGAAAGTTAATGCTGATAATGTCGTAAAGCCACCTGCACTACCACCACGAATCAACAACCTGTCAGGATCAGCCAGTTTTTCTGACACCAGATATTGAGCAGCAGCAATACAATCTTCGACATCAACAATACCCCATTGACCTAATAGACAGTTACGATAAGCCTTACCATATCCGGTACTACCGCCATAATTGACATCAACAACAGCAAAACCTCGGTTGGTCCAGAACTGAATGTTGGGATCTAATGAATTATTAGTGTTTCCTGTCGGGCCGCCGTGACTGATCACAATCAAGGGCGGTAAATCACCTTCTTCTGCCTGGTATTGATCACTAAGTGGTGGATAATAAAAGGCATAACTTTCTCTGTCGTTTGCGGAACTGAATGAAATAGATTGGGCAACGCTTATTTCTGTAGAATCAAGTGGAAAATCAACTGTTTCAGTTAGTCTGGTGTAGATATTCTTTTCTATATCGTAATGATAAACGCCAACTGAAGATGTTGGTGATGCAGCAATAAAATATAAACTTTTACCATTGCCTCTTAAGGCCGATTCAAAATATCTGAAAGGCAAATCTATCGGTTCAAACAGACCACTTTGTTCATCAATGTGACATAAATGTTGCTCTCCATTCTCAAAATAGAGTGCATACAAACTATCATCATCATTTATAACATAGGTACCCAAGCCAAATACCCATTGAGGTACAGCAAAATCACGGTCGGTGGGCGCAAGCGCATTTAAAACACCATCCTTGTGTGAATATATATTTGACCAATTATTTTTATCAGAAATGTAATGAAGAACACCATCTCCACTCCATTCAGGTTGAAACACACTGGTGTCACCTCCACCAGTTACCTTGTGAATACCATCAATTGTTCCATTTGCATGAAAATCAGCAAGCCACAATTCCGCATTGTCCCAGGGCATATCCGGTTGATTCCAGCAAGTCCAGCATAATCGGTGACCTTGCTTGCTAAGACGCGGAAAACTGTAAAAATCATAACCTGAATGTAGAACTGATACTGTTTTATTATCACAATCAATCGCTATCAATTCATTAACCACTGAACCATTTCGATGAGATTCACGAACAGCAATCAAAAACTTATGGCAAGGCGATAACTGAAAATCGGTATATCGATCTTCCTGTTCGTCAACAATTGGCGTTAACGGCTCTAATTTGTCATCGTGAAATATATATATGCGGTTATCTTTAACATTGGAGAAAAATACCTTGCCATCAATGACTGTGTAATCGGCTCCACCATATTCATGAACTTTTGAATGAACACTAATATCTTTGGGAAGAACTTCTTCAGGTTTGCCATGATTTCTACAAACCATTAACACGAAACGACCTTTTTCCTCGGCTCTGAGTTCGAGCCAATAAAGGTCATTTTTATCCAATACCAAATGACCGTATCTTTTTGATTTTTTGGATAATTCATCTGCTGATAATTTGGACAACCAGCTTCCGTAAGGTTTTACATATTTCATATTTTCACATTCTTACACAAACGACAAAACAGTAAGCTACCACTTGATATGATATGCAGTCTCATATAAATAGCTTAAACCATTTTGCTTGAATTTGAGTTCCTTTTCGATAATATTTTTATGGTACAACCTGACAACTTCCGCAAAATCAAAAATTTCACCAACTTCTTCCTCATCAACTGAAAAAGGTGGGCCATCCATACAGGATTGATCATAACTGAGAGTAATTAAAAGCATCTCTGCTTCAGGCAACAGATTTTTTAGATGCGTCACATACTGACGACGCATCAGTGGCGGTAAGGCTATTAGAGCAGCTCTATCATAAATTGCAGTGCAAGGAGAAACTATAGAAGATTCCATCTCAAAGAAATCTCCTTGCATAACTTTAATATTACCATAGGTATAGATGTTAAACTGCTGCAACTTGCAAAACAAAGGTTGAAGGCTGTTTTCTGAAAAGAAATCACCCACAGCGAGAGGACTTAATTCACAGCCAACAACATCAAATTTTCGTTTAGCAAGATAGGTCAAATCTTTGGATTTTCCGCAAAGTGGCAGCAGAATTGATTTATGATCCTGAAATATTA
>JAOUOC010000366.1 GCA_029880585.1 Gammaproteobacteria bacterium | reverse complement strand
GTTTTGGATAATGACCAATATCTGATGCTGGCTTCTGTGGCCAGTGAATTAAATCTGGATATTTTGACAGAAGTCCATAACGAAGAAGAATTGCTACGGGCTTTAAAACTTGAGGCGAATATCATCGGTATTAACAATCGCAATTTAAAAGATCTGTCCGTTGATTTGTCGGTCACTGAAAAACTGGTTCCATTGATCCCCAAAGACAAAATTGTGATTGCCGAATCAGGCATTTCCAATCATCAGGATGTTCTGCGTCTGGCGCCAAAAGTTAATGGCTTTTTGGTAGGCTCCAGTTTGATGGCAGAAAATGATATTGAAAGCCGATGTAAGGTATTACTTTTTGGTCAGGTCAAAATTTGCGGGATCACCCGAATGGAAGATGCGCAAGCGGTTCATGCGTCAGGCGGTAGCTATCTTGGCTTTATATTTTATCCAAAATCAAAACGCTATATCCAGCCTAACGAGGCTAAAAAGATTATTGATGCGTTACCGATAAAATCAGTCGGTGTGTTTGTCGATGAAAAGCCTGAAGATTTGATAGCTATTGCACAAGATTTAAAACTGGATGTGATTCAATTACATGGCGATGAATCAGATGATGATATCAAAAACATCAAAGCGCATTTACCTGACATCAAAATCTGGAAAGCCATTCATGTCGATAATCCCAACGATCTGGAAAATATGGACTTTGATAGCAGCTTGATTGACCGTTATCTGCTGGACACCTATTCAACCAGTGAAAAAGGTGGAACAGGTAAGGCTTTTAATTGGGAATGGCTGAATGACCTGCCAATGGACAAGATAATACTTGCTGGTGGAATCAATCTGGACAACATCCAGCAGGCCAGAAGATTAAAACCTTTTGCGATAGATTTAAGTTCAGGGGTTGAAATATGTCCCGGCATCAAATCTTCTGAAAAACTGACACAACTCTTTAAAAGCCTGCGGGCATAAATAAGGTATAACTGATGACAAAACTAAACCGATATTTTGGTGACTTTGGCGGTATTTTTGTACCAGAAATATTGTTGCCTGCATTACTGGAACTGGAAAGCGCTTTTGTTGAATCGACAAAAGATGATGACTTCAAACAAGCCTTTCAGGATTTATTAAATAATTATGCTGGCAGACCAACGCCACTGACATTAACCAAAAACTTTTCACCGAACCAGCAGGTAAAAATCTATCTCAAACGCGAAGACTTGCTGCATGGCGGTGCGCATAAAACCAATCAGGTATTGGGTCAGGCTTTATTAGCCAAACGTATGGGTAAAACTGAAATCATTGCTGAAACGGGTGCTGGTCAACATGGTGTTGCTACTGCTATTGCCTGTGCTCTACTAGGATTAAAATGCCGCATTTATATGGGCGAAGTGGATTGTCAACGCCAACAACCCAATGTATTTAGAATGGAATTAATGGGCGCCAAAGTGATTCCGGTTACGGCTGGCAGTGGCACGTTAAAAGATGCGGTTAACGAAGCGTTGCGAGATTGGTCAGCCTCCTATCAAAACAGTCATTATTTACTTGGCACGGCTGCTGGGCCTCATCCCTATCCCACCATGGTTCGGGAATTTCAAAAGATGATCGGAGAAGAAGTCCATGCCCAGATCATTGAAGCGGAAGGACGCTTGCCCGATTATGCACTGGCCTGTGTGGGTGGTGGTTCCAATGCCATCGGTTTGTTTGCCGAGTTTTTAGATAAACCTGAAGTAAAACTGATAGGTGTTGAACCGGCGGGTAAAGGTCTGGATACTCATCAACATGGCGCCACATTAAATAAAGGCAAGAAAGGCATTTTACATGGTAGTTACACCTATGTGATGCAAGACGATGATGGTCAAATTGAAGAATCCTATTCAGTTTCTGCAGGTCTGGATTATCCTGCTGTCGGACCGCAACATGCTTTTTTAAAGGAAACAGGACGAGTCAGCTATGAATCAGTGACCGATGATGAGGCGTTAGAAGCCTTTCAATTGTTATCAAAATCTGAAGGCATTATTCCCGCTCTGGAATCCTCTCATGCATTGGCCTATGGACTGAAATTGGCCAAACAAATCAAAGAAGAAAGCATTATGGTGATTAATTTATCTGGTCGAGGCGATAAAGATCTTGCCCATGTTCGCAGCATTCTGAAAAAACAGGAGGAAACATTGTCATGACTC
>JAOUOC010000365.1 GCA_029880585.1 Gammaproteobacteria bacterium | reverse complement strand
TGATAATGGCGCGAGTGTATTTGCTTATCGTGTTAAGGATCCAGAACGTTATGGTGTGGTTGAGTTCGACAAGGAGGGAAATGCTATCTCAATTGAAGAGAAACCACAGAAGCCAAAATCACACTATGCAGTAACGGGTCTGTATTTTTATGATAATCAAGTTGTTGATATGGCGGCCAACTTAAAACCTTCAAAACGTGGTGAGCTTGAAATTACAGACATTAATTCTATTTATTTGAAACAAGGTGACCTGTATGTTGAAACTTTAGGTCGCGGCACTGCCTGGCTAGATACAGGGACTCACGAATCTTTATTGCAAGCAGCCACTTTTATTGAAACGGTTGAGCAACGTCAGGGTCTGAAAATATCTTGTGTAGAAGAGATTGCTTATCGCATGGGCTACATTACCTCTGAACAGTTAGAGCAGCTGGCACAGCCACTAAATAAGAACAGTTATGGAGCCTACCTGATGAATGTGTTGTCAGAAGATGGTTTTAATAAATGAAAATAACACCAACTAGCATTCCGGAAGTATTAATAGTTGAGCCTGATGTGTTTGGCGATTCGCGTGGGTTCTTTATAGAAACCTGGCATGCCAGAAAATATGCTGAACTTGGTCTTGAGGCTAATTTTGTTCAGGATAACCATTCTCGCTCAAGCAAAGGTGTTTTGCGTGGATTGCATTATCAGCTTACGCACCCTCAAGGTAAGCTGGTTAGAGTAATAAATGGCTCTGTTTTTGATGTGGCTGTTGATGTTAGAAAAGGTTCTCCGACATTTGGTCAGTGGGTAGGAATAGAATTAACCGGGGAAAATCATAAACAGCTTTATGTGCCACCTGGTTTTGCTCATGGTTTCTGCGTGTTGAGTGAGAATGTGGACTTTCTATACAAGTGTACTGATTTTTATGCACCAGAATATGAGCATGGAATATTATGGAATGACCCTGATATTGGTATTGATTGGCCAGCTAGTGATTTCAGCGTTTCAGAAAAAGATGCTGGAAATGGACTATTATGTGATATGAGTGACAGATTACCCTTGTATGAGGCAGTAGAATGAAAGTGCTGGTGACAGGGGCAAACGGGCAATTAGGTAAAGAAATACTGCTTATGTTACAAGCTTCAGGGGAAGATGTGATTGGAGTTACTAGAGATGATATTGATTTTTCAAAGCCAGATGAGGTCGCAAAAAAAATAGCAAAGCACAAAGCAGATTGGGTTATAAACTGTGCGGCCTACACTCAGGTAGATAAGGCAGAAGAAGAAAAAGAATTGGCCTTTCTAGTGAATCGAGATAGTGCAAAAGCTGTTGCAGAAGGCGTTAGTAAATATGGAGGGAGATTGTTGCATGTTTCCACGGATTTTATTTTTGATGGCACACAATCACATCCATACAGTGAAAATAATATTGCTAACCCACTAGGTGTATATGGGCAATCAAAGTGGGAAGGGGAGCAGGCTGTTTGTGCGGTGCTACCTAGTGCTGTAATTTTACGCACAGCGTGGGTATATGGAATGCATGGCAATAATTTTGTAAAGACTATGTTGCGTTTGGCGGCAGAACGAGAAGAATTGCGAGTTGTTGATGATCAAATTGGAACACCGTCATGGACAAAGGATATTGCGAGTACGATTTTGATGTTAATAAAGAAAAATGCATCCGGGATATATAATTTTACTAATGAAGGCGTTGCCTCATGGTATGATTTTGCTACGGCAATAATTGAAGAGGCGACTCAATTGGGATTGCCATGCAAGACTAAAAGCATACATCCAATTACCAGTGAAGATTATCCAACCCCGGCAAAACGCCCCCATTTTTCTGTTTTAAGCAAAAAGAAAATTAGAAACATGCTTGATGAGCCTGTCAGAAATTGGCGAGAAGGCTTGGTAATGATGATGAAGGAAATTAAAGAATGCGCAGATTTTTAATAACAGGTGGAGCCGGGTTTATAGGCTCAAATTTTGTTCGCCACTGGATTACACATAATCCTGAAGACAGGGTGGTTAATCTTGATGCACTGACCTACGCAGGCAACCTTGATAGTCTCAAGGATATTGAGGAAGCACCTAATTATAAATTTGTACACGGAGATATCTGCGATCCAGATTTAATGAAAAAACTATTTGAAGAAGAAAAAATTGATACAGTAATTAATTTCGCTGCGGAATC
>JAOUOC010000100.1 GCA_029880585.1 Gammaproteobacteria bacterium | reverse complement strand
AAGGCTGTATTGTACCCTAAGCTAGTTGCTAGTTGCTAGTTGCTAGTTGCTAGTTGCTAGTTGCTAGTTGCTAGTTGCTAGTTGCTAGTTGCTAGTTGCTAGTTGCTAGTTGCTAACTATTATTTTCTAATAACTATAAACTAATGCCTATTAACTATTAACTTCAATTTTACCCAAAAACCCTTTTCAACAAGTCCGTCACTCTGGCCGCAGGATTCTGCCTGATTTGCTTCTCTTCATCAGCAATCAATAAAAAGAGACCATCTGTTGTTTTATCAAGAATGTAAACTTCAATATCCAGATTTAGCTTTTGGCTGAAAGGAATAGATTCGTATGTTTTTAGCATTTTTTCATAACTGGTATAAAAAGAGAGTTGCCTCATGGCATTGTTAACCACTGGCTTAAACTTCACTTTCAACTGGACTTCAGTTTTATCTCTGAAGTATTGAGTTGCAGCTGTATCATCTCCATTTAAAATATTGAAAGCGTCCTGAATGGTCATTTGCACAATAGCTGCCACAAATATTTCCGTTGCTTGTTTCACAGCATTTTCTGCAGAGCGGTTCATTTGAACTTCAAACTTGTCTACAAATCGTTTTAAGCCTAACTTGTTCAAGGCCTTGGTAACTTTATTGAGCTCATTCGGAACAGGAATTTTAATTCGACTATTATGATAAAAACCGTTTTCTTTCCCTGATGTCAGCACCGCATTTTGAGTACCTATTTTAAGTGCTTCCTTTAAACCTGCTACCACTGTCTTTTGATCAAGAGGCTTATTGTTGATCTGCTCAACAATCTTGTTGATGTCCGAGGTTTTACACCCACCAATAAAAATCAAGGATACACAAAAGCATAGGGTTGCGAATTTATATGCTGGATTTTTCAATTTTATCTCCCGAAATTTTGACTTGTCAGATACTCTACAGCAACAGTTGTATATCTTCAATCAGGTTGATGATTCTACCGCTTTGCAAGACTTTTTCAAAATGGTGATTATTTATTGTTAGCCGGCTTTGCAAGTAAGCGATTAAAAAGCAAGGTAGTTCTTTTTGATATCTGGCGGAACATAAAATACAAGACATTTTTGACTGTCATAGGACACATAATCAATAAACCATTACCGTTTTTATGACCAGGATTAAGGCTGACGTAAAACTTGATAAAACTGTTTTTCATTTCGTTTGGCGTTACATCAACTGTCTCATCTTTCACCAGACGATAAGGTCTGAATGTCGTTTTTGTTTCAGGATCATATCGACTGGAGAAGTACTTCTCACCAATTTGATCAAAAAGTTCATCAATATAGTAAGGATTATTCTCATATGGATTAGGGTAATAGTCCGATAAATTGTATGCCATTAACAGGAACGGCTTGTAGGACAGAGCATCGGTATAAAAAAACAATGACGAAAATGGATGGCTCAATTTGTACTTCAACAATAACTTGATAACCGTTTTTTGTATGAGCAGCTTGCCACGATATTTTGGATGAATAAAGGTTTGACCGAAAGAAAGGGTTTGAGCATCGCTCAATTCTTCACAAAGAAAGCTGTAGTAACGAATACCAATAAAGCCGACAACTTGCTTTATTCTATTGCATACAAAATAGGTGATCTTGTCATGCTCTTTCCATTGCGCTGTAAATTCAGCATAGGAAATATTATGATAGTCACTGTAGAGCACCCAAAACTTCTGATTAAGCGTTTCATCCAAATCTGAAGTGCTAACTGTTTTTGTTGTTAATTCAAACATTTTTGCCCTTTTCGATACAAATCATCAAAAATGAAAAAGTTATCTGTTTAGTTATAGCATATTTCAGCTGTTTTTTGTTCCACAGTTCACATTTTATGACGAATCTAAACATTATTGGTAATTAAATTAATTAATCTCCATGAAATTGAGCGTTTTTTAGCCGATTTTAGGCAAAATATGTCAATGCATCCGATTCATACTTGTTTTATCCCTGCCGTTCAGGTTATAAATGACATCGAAATCAAGAATTATAAATTACAACTATTTATAAATCATAGAACAACTGTAAAACAGGAGTAAAAATCAATGTCTACAAATATTCCTAAAGATGAGTTTTTAGGTCATCCGAGGAGCTTATGGATGCTCTTCATGTCAGAGTTTTGGGAACGATTTGCCTTCTATGGCATGCGTTGGGCACTCACACTTTACATTGTCGCTCAGTTTTTCGATGGTGATTCGACAGGTGAAGCCTATGCAAACAGAATGTACGGTTCTTATCTGGCTCTAGTTTATGCTACAGCTATTTTTGGTGGCTACATTGCTGACCGTGTTATTGGGTATCAACGTTCTATTCTTCTTGGTGCAGTAGTTATGGCTGCTGGCCTATTTATGATAACCATAGAAGTACAATCCATTTTTATTCTTGGCTTGGCGACTATTATTGTGGGTAATGGCTTATTTAAGCCAAACATTTCTACCATGGTAGGACAACTCTACGGACCAAATGATGATCGTAGAGATCGTGGTTTTACTATTTTCTATATGGGCATTAATGCTGGCGCACTGGTAGCGCCTATCCTTACGGGTTGGCTGGCTAGTGTTATTTTTGGAACTGAAATGCACCAGAACTACAAGGCTGTTTTTTATGCAACTGGTGTTGGCATGGTAATCAGCCTCTTGTGGTTCTATTTCGGGCGTAAGCAACTGGGGGATATTGGAAAACCTCCTGCCGATGTTGATCAAAAGAAAGGTCTTATATATACAGTTCTTGGTGTAATTGCGTCCATTCCTGTTGTATATCTTTTAATGGGTAAAGTTGGCGCTGAAGGTCTTGCATGGATTTTGGGTATTCTATTTATCGGTGTTGCTCTGGCTCTTCTCATAGAAGCTATTCGTGAAGGTTCTGTTCGCCGTGATATGTCTATTGCCATGTTCATCCTGTTTGCTTTTAATATCTTATTCTGGATGTTCTTTGAGCAAGCTGGCTCAAGTTTTAACTTTCTGGCTCAAAATATAGTTGATCGTGATTTATTTGAACCAGGCGGTTTTATCTTTCCTACTGGCTGGTTTCAATCCGTAAATCCTATAGCTATTGTCATATTTGCACCAATCGTTACTATAATTTGGTCATATACTTCCAAGAAAGGTATCGAGCCATCGCTTCCCAGAAAGTTCAGTTTTGGTTTGCTCGGTAATGCTTTGGGATTTGGTGTTCTTATGTATGCGCTGGCCAATCTGGTTGATCCGCAAACTAACACTATTCCTTTCTGGCCGCTTGTAGCCTGTTATGTATTACAGACATTTGGTGAACTTTGTTTGTCGCCAATTGGTCTTTCAATGGTGACTAAACTAGCTCCAGTTAAAATGGTTGGTGCTGCTATGGGTGCATGGTTCCTTTCCATTGCAATTGGAAATAATTTATCCGGTTTATTAGCTGGAGAAATTTCGGGTGACACTGGAATGACTGTAGATTCAGCACTTGCTGGTTTTAGTTTTAGTTTCTATTTGTTGATTGGTGCTGGTATCTTGTTATTTTTAATAGCCCCATTAATAAATAAACTATTGCACGGCGTTAAGTAATTAACATGTAGAACAAAAGGCGGATCTTGATTTCAATTTCCGCCTTTTCTTTTTCTAATAAACTAAAAGGAATTATATGAAAACAATAAAAGTTCCCCATACGCTGGTACTGCTGTTTTATATGATGATAGCAGCCTATATTCTCACCTGGCTGTTACCTGCTGGTAGTTTCCAGATGACAACAGATGCAAGTGGTCATCAAAGCGTTATTCCCGGCTCTTATCAGCAAATTGCAGACGCTCAAAATTTACCAATCTGGGATTTGTTTACAGTTATTCCACGGGCACTGGGTGAAGCTCAAGGCATTATCTTTTTCCTATTTTTGATTGGCGGATCAATTGCCGTTTTAAGAAAATCCGGTGCCATTGATGCCATGCTTGGCAAGATGCTAAAACACTTTTCTCACCGTCCTGCCCTGCTACTCTTTATGAGTATGTTTGCTTTTATGGTGGGTTCTTCGACTATAGGCATGGCAGAAGAATACATCCCACTAGTGCTAATATTAATAAGCTTATGTCATACGCTAAAAATGGACACTGTTTCCGCAGTTGGCGCAATGGTTATTGGTTACGGTATTGGTTACGGTGTAGCGCCAATTAACCCTTTTACCGTTCTGGTAGCTCAGGATGTGGCACAACTTCAACCGACTTCTGGCTGGGAATTCAGATTGATGATCTTTGTTCCTTTCATGTTGATAGGATTTCATCATCTATGGCAATACGCCAGTCAAGTCATTAGCAATCCGCAACACAGTTATGTTCATCAGGTTGCCGAGGCTCAACCACCCAAAATAACCAGTTTTCCTGAAATCAATCCATCAAAGATGGCTATTCTTTTGCTGTCATTAGTGCTGCTGGTTTTAATTGTATATGGCATTGCCGTCTATCACTGGTACTTTGTTGAGTTGGGTGCAATATTCTTTGTTTATGCTCTTTTGGTGGGTTTAATAAGCGGATATAAACTGGATGATATCGCTATCACTTTTTCAAAAGGCGCTGCAGAACTAACCGGAACGGCTTTACTGATTGGGTTTGCCAGAAGTATTGAGATGCTCCTTTCTGACGGCCAGGTTTTGCATACGGTTATTTATGGTCTTTCAAATACTTTAAGTTATGTTGGGGCTGAACTATCGGCTATTGGTATGTTTATTATTCAAAGTATTTTAAATCTGTTTATACCATCCGGTTCCGGTCAGGCTTATGTCACCATGCCAATTATGGCGCCAATTGCTGATGTGGTTGGCATTACCAGACAAACCAGCGTACTGGCCTATCAAATGGGCGATGGTTTTATGAATATGATTGTTCCGACCAATGCAGTGTTAATGGGAATTTTAGGTGTATGCGGTATACCCTATGACCGATGGTTTAAATTTATAGCACCATTGGTATTAAAATTGATGGTTGCTGGTTCAATAACGCTGGTAATTGCAGTATCTATTGGCTATAACTAATTTTAACTGTCCAGGCCACACTATTTAGCCAGCTTCTGCTGGCTTTTTATTGACCAGATAATTCACGACTCTGGAAGCTGCCACCATACCAAAGGTTGATGTCACCATAACACTGGCACCCAAACCGCCACTACAATCCAGCTTTACACTGCCATCATCAAACTGTTTTTGATAACAGGTGCTGCCGTCTGGTGTTGGATAGATCAGCTGCTCTTCAGAATAAACACACTCGATAGAAAATTTGCGTTTGGGGTTTTTAGTAAAATTGTGCTTTCTTCTTAATTCACTACGAACTTTAGCTGCTAATGGATCCTGATTGGTACGACTTAAATCCTTAACTTCAATCTTGAGCGGATCAATTTGTCCACCTGCCCCACCAATGGTAATAATTTTAATTTTGTTTCTTTTACAAAAAGCAATCAACGCCACTTTGGCTGGTACACTATCAATTGCATCAACCACATAATCCGGTTGGCTTGATAATATTTCCTGCTGGTTTTTGGCACTAATAAAATCACTCACCACATTAACCTGACAATCAGGGTTAATGTCCTTGATACGATCTGCCATCACCTCGACTTTTAATTTTCCAACGGTGGAAGTCATTGCATGAATTTGACGGTTGGTATTGGTGACACATACATCGTCCAAATCAATCAGGGTGATCTGGCCAACAGCAGTTCTGGCTAAAGATTCAGCCACCCAGCTACCAACGCCGCCTATTCCGGCAATCATGACGTGAGAACTTGTCAGTTTATGGTAACCTTCAACGCCATACAAACGTTGCACACCACCAAATTTTAATTCTTTGTTTTCTTGCATTGTAAACATTGATAAATCAGGTTTGATAGTCCATTATACCATCATCAATTGATTGACAGTTACAGCTAAACTATTCTTTTAAACTAAAAATCTATAACCTTTTAAAAGTGCTTGACTGAACTTGTCAGACCAGATAGATTATGTGCAAATTTTACAAGGGGAATTTGAATGCCGAAGTTTACGCCGTCTCTGGATGATATGCAGTTTATCATGCATGACTTTCTAAAAATCACTGATCACTATCAAGCAATGGGGTTTGAAGATGCCAGCGATCCCGAATTGGTTAATGCCATTCTTGAAGAATCTGGTAAATTTGCCAGTGAAGTTTTGTCACCGCTGAATCATCCCGGTGACCAAACAGGCTGTAAGTGGAATGATGGTGTTGTAACTACCCCGAATGGTTTCAAAGAAGCCTACAAACAATATTGTGATGCTGGCTGGGCAGCTTTGGCCTCATCAACTGAATATGGCGGTCAAGGGCTGCCCTACTCCCTTGGTCTTATCACCTCGGAAATGAATGTCTCTGCCAATACTTCATGGAATATGTATCCTGGCTTAACTCATGGCGCAATTCACGCTCTGGCGCATCATGGCAGTGGTGAATTAAAACAGCAATATCTTCCAAACCTTATCAACGGTATCTGGACTGGAACCATGTGTCTGACTGAAGCTCATTGTGGTTCCGATTTGGGCATGCTACGCAGCAAGGCTGAACCACAAGATGATGGCAGTTATAACATAACCGGCACCAAAATATTTATTTCAGCTGGCGAACATGATATGGCTGAAAACATTATTCATCTTGTCCTTGCCAGAATTCCGGGTTCACCACAAGGTAGCGCCGGTATTTCGCTATTTCTGGTTCCAAAAATTCTGGATGTAGCAACAGCAAATGGCGCAACCGACAATCAGGTAACCTGTGCTTCAATCGAGCATAAAATGGGTATCAAGGCATCTGCTACTGCGGTATTGAATTTTGATGACTCCAAAGGATATTTGATTGGTGAGATCAACAAAGGTCTGGCTTGTATGTTTACCATGATGAACTCGGCACGCTTGGGTACAGGACTGCAAGGTTATGGCATTGCTGAACTCTCACGTCAGGCATCATTAGAATATGCCAAAGAAAGAATTCAAATGCGCTCCCTGTCAGGTGTTAAAGCACCCGATAAGGAAGCAGACCCAATTATTGTTCATCCTGACGTTAAACGTATGTTGTTAACTCAAAAAGCATTGGTTGAAGGTTGTCGTGCATTGGCCTATTACACCGCTACTCTGGTTGACAAGGTTGAATATGGTCATGATCCTGATGGTTCTGCTGACAAAATACTAGGTTTGTTAACACCAATCTGTAAAGCCTTTATGTCTGAAGCCGGTTTTGAATGTGCCAATCATGCGGTTCAGGTTTATGGTGGACATGGTTACATTGTGGAATCTGAAGTTGAGCAAATGGTGAGAGATGCCAGAATCACGATGATTTACGAAGGAACCAATGGTATTCAGTCACTGGATTTGTTAGGTCGAAAGGTATTACGTGACCGTGGAGAAGCGTTGGGACTTTGGGTCAAGGAAATTAAAACTGGTTGTGCAACAGTTGATGCTTCATTAAAACAACAGGCTGATGAGGTTTCTGCCTTGTGTGATGAATGGTTGCAGCTAACAGGGGCTGTTGGTGCTAAAGTTCAAGGTAATATGGATGAAATTGGCGCAGCTGCTTTTGATTTCCTGATGTATTCAGGATATGTCACCATGGCGCATCTTTGGTTACAACAAGCTAATGCCAGTTTGAATAGCAGCAAAGATGAATCCTTTAACGAAGCCAAAAGACAAACTATGGCTTTCTACTTTGCAAGAATTTTGCCCAGAGTTAAAACTCATAAAGCGCTTATTTTAAGTGGTGCGGATAATCTGGAATGTAATGATTTTGAAATCTAGATAAACAACTGTATTTTATTTACTTTGTAGGGCGGGATAGCGTAGCGTTTCCCGCCTTTTTTATCATGAATACTTATATTTAACCCCAAAATCAAGGGCAAATTATTTCTATCTGTCTTTTTGCTATTGAGTATTTATTATTCTGAATTTGACCTTTTTAGGTATAGTTACAGTAAAACCAGGATCTCCTTGACAATTATAAGCATACATATGGTAATCAGTATAAGGAGACTTTTGACTCACTGCAATCCCACCCACACACTGATAAACATTACTAAAGATAAGATCACTAATTTGGACGCCTGATGGAGAACGATATCTAATGTATCCTTCATAATAACTTGATTCTGGAAAATAGGTCCCTCTTGGTAAAGAATCTTTGCCATCATAAAATGTTTCTTCAATAATTAATATCGTATTTGCAGCATATAAATTGCCAATCTTTGTATCTCGTGTAAGAGGAACTCTTGATGCACATCCAACTAAAACAATTGATAAAATAATCATGCATATTTTCTTCATTATTATTCTCCTTATTATTAATAGAGTTAGCTTTTTCTTTTAAAATAACTTACAGTATTTTTGATCGTTTAGCAACAGGATATACAGTTAGCCTTTGGAGATTACCACGTAGCTTTGCTCCTCGTAATGACACGATTATTTCCAGGAATGACGCCCTTTTCGACAAGCTCAGGAAACGGATGGTAAGAACGGCGGGAGACGCTTCGCTAAGCCGCCCTACAAAACAAAATTAACCCTCTCTCTAGCACACTGAGACAAAATATTATGGATTCCCATTTTCATGGGAATGAAGGAAACTGTTTAACTACAACGAATCAAAATGCTCTTTAAGGAAAGGTATGGTCACTTTACGTTTATTAACCATACTCAAATGATCGATTTCATCGATAAAATCAATCAGGCTATTAATGTTTCTATTTTGACGAAGCA
>JAOUOC010000364.1 GCA_029880585.1 Gammaproteobacteria bacterium | reverse complement strand
CAGGGTAATTAATAAAGGTTTTATTATCGAAGATCAGGAATGGAAGGAGGCTGAAGGTAAGGCCTATTTTGTAGAAGATGAAAATACGGGCTATTTAAAAGTCTCTTTCTTTGGTCCTTTTTATGGTGCGTATGTTATTTTTGAGCTGGACAACAATTATCAATATGCCTTTGTGACTAGTAACAACAAAGAATATTTGTGGTTTTTATCGCGCTCTCCAACGGTTGATCAAGGTTTGATGGGTTATTTTGTGCGTCAGGCAAAGTTGCAAGGGTTTGATACGGATAAGTTGATTTGGGTTGAGCAAAATACCGATTAGTCATTTTGTTTGCCATTCAAAGCAATATAAGATAGGGTGAGCGGGTTAATTTTCTACATCATATTTTTAGGAGAAGTTTATGAAAATGTTAAAAATACTGGGTTTTATCTCTCTGCTTGTGTCCACAAGTTTAAATGCTGAAGAATGGCAAATAGCAGAGTATTTAACAATTGAGCCTGCCGATTCAATTGATGTGACTTTTCAGGAAATACCTGAATTGGAAATGGAAGGAGAGTTTGTCGCTGGTTGGAAAGGCGAAGATATGAGTTATTTTCTCGTTCTTGACGCAGAATCAGGTGAAATTGATGAAAGTGAATATTGGCCAGCGCTTATTAAAGAAATGGCAGGAAAAAAAGCCAAGTACAAAGATGTGATAATTGCGGAGGGAAAGTTTAAAACCCGTTCAGGCAATCAGGTTTCGCACAAAACAATCAGGTATTCAATGGATGGAGAACAAGTGGTTCAGTTGTTTACGTTGGTTAAATCGAAAAAAATGACTTACTGGATAGTTGCAACAAGTGTTGATGAAGATATTAAATATATGACAGAAAATACAATTGCAATACTCAAGACAGCGACTATTACCCGTTAACCTTATTTTTGGGCGCAATCATGCCGGAACTAATCATGCAGGTTGCGCCTACAAAAATCATCGATGCCCATAAACATCCAACCAATCCATACAATTGAAATATCCAGCCAGACAAGATGGTGCCGATCAATCGTCCCATAGCATTGGCCATATAGTAAAAACCCACATCTATAGATACGCTATCTCGGCAGGCCAATGACACAATCAGGTAGCTGTGTAGTGAAGAGTTAATGGCGAAAACTACGCCAAATATCAACAGACCTGTCAGTAAAATAATTTCAGGATACATGTTTTGCCACATGGCCATAGCAATAAATCCGATAACCAGAAGTAAAACAAAAGCCCAAAAAGTTGCAGTTTTTCCGTCAGGTGTTTTTGAATCATTTCTGTTGGTGATTTTGGGGGCAATAGCCTGAACCAGACCATAGCCGATTATCCAACTGGCCAAGAAGCTTCCCACTTGCCAGTGATCCCAGTTAAACTGAGTGGCCAGATAAACAGGTAGCGCTATAACAAACCAGATATCACGAGATCCAAACAAAAATAATCTGGCTGCTGACAAATAGTTAATTTCCCGACTTTTTGAAAATAACTGACTGAACTTGGGTTTGGCTTTGCTTTTGCCCAAATCTTTTTTTAGTAGCATCAAACTCATCAGCCAGATAATACATAAAGCTGACATCATGATGATTAGAGCAAGTTTAAAACCGACCAAAGTCAGTAATACACCACCGAGAAAAAAACCGGCACCTTTTAAGGCATTCTTCGAGCCAGTTAATACCGCAACCCAATGGTAAAGTTGATCTTTGGCATCATCAGCTACCAGTAATTTTACCGAGCTTTTGGCGCTCATTTTATTGAGATCTTTGGCAATGCCACTGAATGCCTGAGCCATCATTACCCAGGCAACGGTGAGTAAGTGAGCGGGTACTAACAGTAATCCCAGCGCGACTATTTGCAGAAACAAACCTGTATTCATGGTTTTGTTTAAACCGAGTTTGGCACCCAGCCAACCACCAAGCAAATTGGTCACCACACCAAAAAATTCATAGAACAAAAAAAGCATGGCAATCTGTAATGGCGAATAACCGAGTTGGTGAAAATGCAGTACTACCAACATGCGTAATGCGCCATCGGTCAGGGTAAACACCCAATAGTTAGTGGTTACCATCAGGTATTGTTTGATATCGCTGGAAAAGTTTGAAAATGAAGACATAAATCTTTTCTTAACAATTAAATTATTTATCCATTTGCCCAATCATCTGAG
>JAOUOC010000363.1 GCA_029880585.1 Gammaproteobacteria bacterium | reverse complement strand
CTTTAGTAACATCTTCAGCCGTCAGTCCAGATTTGATCTTGTCATTTAAAGAGAACCATGAACATTGGTTCTCCGGCATGGCGCTCACCGTTGGCATGGGCAAAGGCTCATCAACAAAGCAGCCACCCGCAACGCCAACAAATCCTTCAAACACATCTGCAAACCAGAATAAAGTTGTGCCACATTGAGGGCAGAAATGTCGTTCTTGTTTACCCTGTGCATTTTCAACGGGATAGATATGCGTCTTGCCAGAAATAACTAAAAAATCTTTTTTATCAAAATAGGCTGATAACCCAAAGGCACTGCCGGTTCTTTTTTTACAATTATTACAATTACATAAGGCATACAAAGTCGGATCACTTTTAACCTCAACTTCACATTCTCCACAACAACATTGCGCTTTTCTTTTCATAGATTCCCTTTTTGTTTTATTCTATTAATTCAATTAGTTTCTGAAGGCGGGAAACGCAAACTATCCCGCCCTACGGATCTTGTCTCCTATCACTTAGTGCTTATCGCTTCTCTTCCTAGCTCCTAGCTCCTAGCTCCTAGCTCCTGATTATTGTATGATACTGCCATTCAAATAAATAAACAAAAACTCATGAAATGGATTGATATTGGCGTTAACCTCACTAACGCCAGATTTAAAACTGATTGGCAAAATGTTGTATCTAATGCAGCCGATGTTGGTGTTGAAAAACTGATCATCACAGGCACCAATCTCGAAGAAAGCCAAATGGCCATGATGATGGCTAAATCCGATCCTACTCGTTTGTATTCAACAGCTGGCTGTCATCCACACGATGCCAAGCACTTTGATAAAGTGCAATGGGATATTTTCAAACAATTGTTAAATGATCCTCAAGTTGTTGCAGTTGGCGAATGTGGCCTGGATTTTAATCGTAATTTTTCAACGCCTGAGTATCAAATAAATGCTTTTACCCAGCAACTTGAACTGGCTGTAGAAATTCAAAAACCTGTTTTTTTGCATGAAAGAGAAGCCTTTGATACTCAATATCAAATTCTCAAAGATTTCTTTCCCAAACTAAAAGGCGCGGTTGCTCACTGCTTTACTGGCAATCAAAAAGAGCTCGAAGCTTATCTTGATTTAGGATTATCGATTGGAATTACCGGCTGGATTTGTGATGAAAGACGTGGACAAGATCTCCATGATATCGTTAAACTCATTCCTGATAATCGATTAATGATTGAAACTGATGCACCTTACTTAACGCCAAGAACACTCACAGGCAAACACAAAAAGGGAAGAAATGAACCAAAGTTTTTACCTCACATTGCTGAAACCATTGCAGCAGCTCGCGGTCAAAATATGCAACACCTGTCGCAAGTCACCTATACTAATACTTGCGATTTTTTTCAATTAAAGCAGTAAGGACAGGAAGTCTATGTCGGTTCAATCCAGCAACAGTTCAACACAACAGGTTATTCTACTTCATGGTTTGGGGCGCACGCCCAGAAGTATGTCTAAAATGGCTAACCAGCTTGAACAATCTAACTACCGTGTTCTTAATATTGGCTACAACAGTTTACTCGACAATTATCAGCAAATTTTAGATGTGCTGGACAAAAAAATATCCGACTGGCTGGATATCAATCAAACAGTTCATTTTATTGGTCATTCCTTTGGTGGCATTCTTATCCGCGGCCTTTTGGCAAAACATCCCGAATGGAACAAAGGTCGCTGTGTGATGTTGGGCTCTCCAAACAAGGGCACCAAAACTGCTTCATTTATGTTATCCCATTGGTGGTTCAAACACTTTGTACCCAAGGTAACATCTGACTTAACACCAGAAAGCGCGCTGCTAAAAAACCTGCCAGAACCTGAAATTGAAACCGGCATAATTGCGGGAAATGTAAAATATCACCTTGTTATTCCTGTCAGTTGGTATTATAAAAGAGCAACCGACGATGCGCCTGGAGACGGAGTGGTGGAACTTGCCAATACCCATTGTGATAATATGACCGACTTTATCATCATGCCGGTTCATCATTCTTTTATGACCTGGGATAAGGAATTGATAAAACAAATCTTTCACTTTCTTGAAAAGGGTCGCTTTACCGAAGAATACCGACCCGTAGAAAATAATAACTAACAGATGGAAAATATATATGTCACATAGCCAGTTTTCTCTATTAAAAGAGCGCCGTTTTTTACCTTTCTTTATTACGC
>JAOUOC010000362.1 GCA_029880585.1 Gammaproteobacteria bacterium | reverse complement strand
TTTTTTCAGGGCTACTTTGGATAGAATTGCCACATCATCAAGAAGAGTTGCGATATCATCAATTAATGCAAATAAACTGGAACCTGCCATGATTATTTCCTTGTGAATTTTTAATAATATTTATAACGACTGTTTTTATAACAATCTGTTTAAGATGCTATCAATTTTTGCACCTTTTACCCTGCGCATCAATGTTCTTGCTTCATCAGGATAGTGACTGATGGTTTCAATTTCCGAAACATTTTTCACCAGTGTCGTGTGAGTTAATATGGTTTGAAACTCTTCTTCAAATTTTGCTTTTAGCTGTTCCTGCTTGTCATGAATCAAAATGCCATTTTCCAGATCCAGTAGCCAGGCTCTAGGATTAATATTATGACCTGTAAGCAAATGATATTGGTTGTCGCTGGAAATACCTTTCAAATGAAAAGAATTGTCATTGTGATACCAGAGATAAACCTTGAGTAGACCGGCATCAATAAATTTTTGATTCTTTTTTACAAATGCACGTAAATTGGTTTCGTACACATAAGGCACAATGCCCACCTTGTTGAAAGGCTCAGTTGGTGGGATATAAAAATCATTGGCTCTTTTATCACCGACCACAATCTCAACCTGTTTTCCATCTTTTAAAAGTCGTCTGAGTGCTTTGTTTATTTTGCCGGGAAAATTAAAGTAAGGGGTAAAAATGCGAATCGCTTTTTGGGTGTTTTTTACCACCTCAAAAATAGTCTGGTTCAATCGATTTTTGCTACGGCCAAATCCTAAAAGCGGTGTTACAGTTAAGGCACTTTGACCATCACTTTCTTTGGCATCAAAATTATAGCTGGCTGCTCGCAGTATTTTCTTAAATTGTTTTATATTCGGTTTTAACGCCTTTTTAGTAGGAATATCTTTATCCGTCAACTTTTGTAATGCACCAGCTGACAACAAAATATCTGACAAGAAATCTGCAAAGCTATCTGCGAGTTTTGAATGGTTAATCAAATGATATCTGTCGTAACGATACTTATCGCTTTTTTGTAAATACACATCATTCAAGCTGGCGCCACTGTACAGTACGGCATCATCAAACACAAAGCCCTTGATATGCAAAACGCCAAACATTTCCTTGGTTTTAACCGGTACACCATAAATATCAATTTTATGCTGGTATTGCTCATGACATTCCCGATACAAACGCACATTACCAATACTTTTGGCATGCCCCATCAAACCGCGCTGTGCTCTTGAAAAATCAACAAACAACTTTACATCCAAATCGGGATTTTGTTGCTTGGCCTGATACATGGCATGCAGGATCTCCTGACCTGCCTCATCGTCTTGCAGGTAGAGCGCAGTCATGTATATTCTGTTTTTTGACTGTTTGATTAATTGCAGGATTTTTTGTCTGAATTCATCGGCATGAAGCAATATATCAAACTGACTGGCTTCAAGCTCCATGAAATTCAAAGTCTCTAAAAAAGGTGGTTTCTTGAGATTGAGGTTCATGATTAATCAACCCTACCCATAAATTTTCTCTCAGCAGTGTTAATTCTCACTTTTTCACCATTGGAAATATATTCCGGTACCTGAATGGTTAAGCCGCTTGCAAAACGGGCTGGCTTGGTTCTGGCTGACGCAGAAGCACCTTTTATAGAAGGGTCAGTTTCAGTGATCACCATTTCCACAGACTGAGGTAATTCAAGACCAACGGGCTTCCCATCAACAGTGAGCACTACCAAACCCATGATAGCTTCATCAATAAACAGAATTTCTTCTTCAATTGATTCGGACTTAAAATTGAATTGACTAAAATCTTCATTATCCATAAAGATATAATCATCCCCATCAACGTAGGAAAAGCTCACTGGACGACGGCTTAAATCCAGACTGGTTAGCATGTCATCGCCTTTAAAAGTATGTTCTACCTTACTGCCCGATGCAATTTCGGTAAAGCGAGTTTTGTATAGTGTTGCTGCACCTCGCGCGCTGGGACTGTGCACGTCAACGTGCTTAACCAACAACATTTTGCCGTTATACTCGACGGCCATACCTCTTTTTAATTCACTGGCTCTTGGCATAATTATTCTTCAAAAATTAATCAAAAAGAGATTTTAAGGCAATTATTCACTGATATCCATACAAAAACACCTCCATAAGGAGGTGTTTAAGAGAAATGCTACCTGTTTACAGTTTCAGATATTTATTTCTGTCTATTCT
>JAOUOC010000361.1 GCA_029880585.1 Gammaproteobacteria bacterium | reverse complement strand
TGAATTAACCGACCCCGATGAACAGCTCAAAAGATTTGAACAGGATAATATTATCCGAAAAAGATTAGGTTATCCTGAGGTGAAGATAGATCATCGTTTAATTCAGGCATTGCAGAAAGGGCTTCCGGATTGTTCAGGTGTGGCACTGGGATTTGACCGGTTATTAATGATAAAACTTGGCAAAACACATATTTCTGATGTTTTGCCTTTGGACTAGTTAATAGATAATAAATCTCTAATCTCTAATCTCTAATCTCTAATCTCTAATCTCTAATCTCTAATATCTAATATCTAATATCTAATATCTATTTCTCCGTGAACTCAGTGCCTCTGTGGTTCACTATCGTTATTTTTTTGCTATCAAAGCCGCACCCAATTTAATATCAGCTTCATCCGCAACATCCTTATGCCAGTTCCAGTTGTCCTTTTGCATTAACAATACAACTGTTGAACCCAGTTTAAAACGACCCATTTCTTCACCTTTTTTCAGGCTGATATTTTCATCTTCATAGGTCCAGTTTCTAACTGTTTTTCTGGTTGGAGGTGTAACGGTTCCCGCCCAAACTGTTTCGACACTGCCAACAATTGTTGCGCCAACGGCAACCATAGCAAGTTTGCCAAATTCAGTATCAAAGTAAGCAATAACTCTTTCGTTTCGGGCAAATAGTCCTGGAACATTATTTGCGGTGAGAGGATTAACCGAAAACAACTTGCCAGGTACATGAACCATTTCAGTTAACTTGCCAGCACAAGGCATGTGAATACGATGATAATCTTTTGGTGCCAGATAAATGGTACAAAATTCGCCATCTTCAAAAAGATCAGCCATTTCCTGATTACCGCCAAGTAAATCAAAGGTCGTGTAGTTGTGTTTTTTAGCTTGAATAATTCTGCCATTCTCAATTTTGCCAAATTGACTGATTGCACCATCAACGGGTGAACATAAACTGTTTTTAGCTTTGCTGATCGGTCGTGACTTCATATCAATGGCACGGGTAAAAAAGTCATTGAAACAGGCGTAATTGGTTAGTTCCGGTTCAATAGCATTAGACATATCAATGTTATAGGCTTTGGCAAATTTTGTAATAAACCAGTTTTTAAACCATGGTGCTTTTACATCTGCCAGTTTGCCTGCTGCAATAGATAAACCATGCTGTGGAATAAGGTATTGAGAAATAACCTTCATTTGATCAACAAAAGACATAATAATTAATTACCTAACGATCTGTTACCTGTTTTGAAATTGCGCGCATTTTACCTGTTCTTGTACTAAAAGTCAGTTCTTGTTTATTTTTATATGGGTGTTTTGCTTTAATAGGCACAAAGCTATATCTGACTGAGATCAGTCATAATCTTGCAGTAATTTTGCCAACGTAACCTTTCTATGTTTTGGCTTTCAACGGCTTTGAGAATCTCACATGCGGGTTCATTAATGTGTTGGCAGTTTCTGAATTTGCATAAGCCCAGATAAGGTTGAAATTCGATATAACCCTCAATAATGCTCTGTGGTTCCAGATGGCTGATATTAAAATCTCTGACGCCGGGCGAATCGACAATAAACCCCTTGCTGTCTTCAAACATGAAAAGTTGGGAGCTTGTCGTGGTGTGCTGTCCCAGTCTGGAATTTTCTGAAACAACCTGAACAGCTCGCTGTTGCTCGGGGAATAATTGATTGATCAGGGATGATTTTCCAACACCGGATTGACCCACTAATATTGCTCGCTGGTTTTTGGCCAAACTGGCCAGTTGGTCAATTCCGGTTTCCTGCTTGGTGCTGGTTTTTAATATGGGATAACCAAGGTTTTGATAAACTTTTAAAAAAGCGTCAATTTCCTGAGATTCTATTTCATTGGTTAAATCCCACTTATTGGCAACAATAGTGCAATCAATGCCGCTGTTATGAACCGCAATGAGATAACGATCCAGTAATATTGAGGAAAAATCCGGTAAGGGTGCAATGACAATGTAGATATGATCGATATTGGCAACAATGGGTTTTACACCCTGATGTCGAGTTGGTCGCTCTAATAAAGAGGTTCGTTCAAAAATAGCCTCAATGATCCCTTGATTCTGCTTATCGATTCGGAAGCTGACATTATCGCCCGGGACTGGTGCTCCAAGATTCTGCCTCAGATAACAGCGAAATGTTTGTTTGCTTTCGGGGTCGAGCACATCAGCCTGTTCACCATAGCGACTGATT
>JAOUOC010000360.1 GCA_029880585.1 Gammaproteobacteria bacterium | reverse complement strand
ATCATTTGACCAGCTTGCTGATTGCACCACAGCTTCCATTACTTTGGTTGGATAGCCTCCATCAACTGATACTTCCCATGCTTGAGCGCTTCTCCCCTGACGCATTTCACGGCGACTGGTAAAAAGGATTTTTTGCCCATCAGGACTCCAACCATTAACATCGTCGCTATCTGGATGCCAGGTTAATCTTTTTGGCTGTCCGCCATTTGCTGAAACCAGGTAAACATCATTGTTATTGTCATGATTTGCTGTATAAGCTATCCACTTGCCGTCAGGCGAAAAGTGAGGGTTTTGTTCATTGGCTGTGCTTGTTGTAAGTTGTTTAGGAGAAGAACCATCCTTGTTACTGACCCATAGGTCACCAGCGTAAACAAATGCAATTTTATCTTTTGAAATTGCTGGCTGGGTTAAAAGTTTTGTTGCAGCAAGAACCGAAGTGGAACTTGCCATTATCCCAATTGATAATAAACTCAGGGATATCGATTTAAAATTAAATAAAGATTTACTGGTTAAATGGTTCATCATTTTCTCCATAAATGTTTTTGAAATTGTCTATCAGGTTATCTTGTTATTGTTAGGAGATTAAGATTAACGCTGTTAAGCAATTATTGTCTTGTATAGTCTGACTGCTAGTATGTCGATCTTTTGTTGATCAAACAAGTTTGACCAGTTGAGGAAGTTGTAAGGGAGTGTTTAGATAATTGGTGAGTAGAAACAAGGGGGTCAGATGAACTTGATAGGGTAGTTGATTTCAAGTTCATCTGACCCCCCTTGAAGTCTTTTCAGACTAAAAACTCTACCTCTTTGTCAATCAAACCCAAATTAAGTTCTTTCTATCAATTGAAATGGGCTCCTTAAAAAAATTTAATAGGAGTTGATTGACGTTTTCGCAGGGTAAATCGTAATAAACTGATATTCGAATAGTTTTTTGTCATCACTGTGGCAAACCACATCAGTAGTTATCTTTAGGGGATCATTGTTCTCCGATAGAGCAAGCGCTGAATATTGAGGATTTACAAATGAGCCTTCTTCTTCAGGTAGGTTTATTTTGAAGGTTCCTGTAAGTTTTGGGTTGTTCTCTCGCTTATTAATATCAATTGCACTCACAGGATTAGATTGTGAGTAACTACAGCTTATTTCCTGATTTTTCTTCGCATTATTATAATCAAAAGAAAAACCATACCAAGTACATTTGAACAATTCACCAGCAGATACGCAATTGCTCTGTCCTGAAATTAATATTTCTTTTTGTTCAAAACAAACCCAACCTAAATAATCCTTGTCACTTCCACACATCAATCCGGATTTAAAGTTTTCTATCTCAACAGAATGTGTGATAGATGAAATGAGAATTAAAATTGTTAAAGTAAAAACTTTCATACTTTTACCTAGGAGTCTTGTTTTGTGGTTGATAGTAAACACCTACTATAATTGCTGCCAGAAAGGATATCCCGGAAAATACATTTCCAAGAGTAATAATCCAGCTGCCAGCAGTCATAGAAACCAAAACCTTTGAACCATCTGAAAGTGTTTCAGCTGAAATAGATTGCGCCCAGGGAAATAAGTACCAGGCTAGCGGGATTGTGGCTAAACCGATTAGAACAAGTGAAATAATAATAAGTTTTTTTTTCATGTAGATATTAATGTTGTTTTAATTTAATAGATTTTTTCAGTAGATTATAACAATTCCGATGCTTTGGCAATCAAACCCAAATTAAGTTCGTTTTATCAATTGAAATGATGACTTGCAACCACTGGCTATAAAACAAACCTGTATTTTAAGATGGTTTGAGCTAGAATAGCTTTCCTTATCAAGTAATAACATTAGTGAGGGTTTATGCTCAAATTACACGGTTTTGCTGTTAGCAATTATTACAACATGGTTAAACTCGCCTTGATGGAAAAAGGCATAGACTTTGAAGAGGTAAAGGCTTACCCCAGTCAACAAGATGATCATTTGAACAAACACCCAACTGGTAAAGTGCCAGCTTTGGAAACTGATCAGGGTTTTATTGGAGAAACCAGCGTCATTCTGGATTATATTGAACTAGGCTATCCTCAAGCCAAGTCTCTAATTCCTTCCGATCCCTATCAAAACGCCCGTGTTAAAGAGTTAATGCAAATTGTCAGTTTGTACATAGAAATGTCTGCACGTCTTTGTTATCCCGAAGCTTATTTTGGTGGAAAGGTTTCTGATGAAACC
>JAOUOC010000099.1 GCA_029880585.1 Gammaproteobacteria bacterium | reverse complement strand
GAAATTCTCGACTTCCTCTCACAACATCAACTCTCTATGCCAGTTTTACTGGGAACGAATCAAACCCGTTCTGAATACAAAATCAAAGGCTATCCCAGCTACTATCTGATCGATAGTGACGGAAAGATTGTCTCCAAAAACTTTGGTTATTCAACTGAGCTGGGACTAAGAGTGAGAGTGCTACTCAATTCTCAGCCCTAAAATTAAAATAACGTGATTAATCTTGATTGCTTTCCGGCTTCCAGTTTTTAGCCTTTAACTTCAACGCATACAAATCCTTTGATGATAAATAGCGCCCATTTCTGACCACTGAATTCACCTGTTTGATATTGTTCATATCGTCCAGAGGATTGGCATCCAGCAAAACCAAATCTGCAAAATAACCAGCTTTGATAAGACCGAGACTATCAAATCCAAACACCTCTGCCGGATTGATTGTCGCACTTTGTAGTACTTGCAAATTGGTTGCGCCTTGCTCAGTCATAAGTATCATTTCACTTAGTAAGGAGTAGCCGGGTACAAGAAAAAGATTTCCAATATCAGTACCAGCCAGCATTTTTACATTTCTTTTAGCTGCCAACTCAAAAACATTAAAAGGATAATCTACTATTTCCTTTATCAAAGGTGGCCTATTGGCCATCAGCACCCAATCTTTTCGAACTGACTCAGGCAAAAGAGACATAACTGATTCATCAGAAGTCAATTTTACTTGCTCATTGTTGTCCAGCCAGGTCAATTGATTAATGAGTGTTGGTGTCATCACAAGCTGATGTTCAAGATAAGCATCTATCACCTTATTACATCGCTCTTTATCCGCAGTTCTTGCCATTTGTTGGCGCAATTTAATAAAGTTGATGAAACTCTGAGGGAACTCTCCCCAGCCATTTTTCTCGTAGTTTTGAATTTTTTCTCTCACTTTATCAATATCTTTTGAACACCCAATTGTCATTCCTATCATATGCTCAGATGTTCTCATGCCAAAACTTGCAGCTTCGATGGGGTCAACCATCATTGGAATATGTCCATCAACAGGAATATTTTGTAAATGCGCCTCGGCCATAATTGCCCTAAAAATATCCGGCTGAATACTGCTGTATACTTTTAAAAAGTCTGCCCCTTGATTTTTTAAGCTACTCACAGCTTCTTTAACTTTCCCGGGGTCAGTAATGGCAATTGTTCCTGGCCACATTGGAGAAACCCCATCAATAATATATCCATTGGCGATAAATCTGGGGCCAATCACCGCACCTGATTCAGTTTCTTTCTTAATCTGTTTGATTAATTTGAAACCCTCTTTTTCGCTGGTATGCAGATTTCTAACCGAAGTAATACCATGAGCAATCATCAAGGGAAAATGCCAATCTCTGTTAGTCACTGAATGAACATGGGCATCCCACAAGCCCGGAATCAGATATTTGCCTGAACCATCAATAATTTTGCTTTCTTTGGACTGTTTTTTCTTTTCGTATTTGTTAACGGATTTTATTAACTTGTCTGAAATAGTCACATCCTGATTGGATATAACCTTGCCTGTTTCAACGTCAACTACATTTACATTGCTGATGACCAATTGATTTGAATTAAATTCGTTTGAATATGCATTCTTTATAAATATAAGGAAAATGCAAAATGGCAATACTTTTATGAGTTTCATTTAAGCCTCCATACTTTAATTATTATTTTCTAATCAGGCTGTCAATTGACAAAAAGAAAACAAGGAATTTATTTTGTTTGATTAATAGCGAAAAATAATATACTCCTTATAAAATGCTTTTACAACTGTTCATATACTAACCAACCTGCATTAAAAAAGGTCTTCTAATATTATTTTTTAATTCACGTTTTTAAACATTTGTTGACTTAAAAACCATGTACTATAGTCAAGTAATAATCATAGAGTATTGTGCTCCTATGATAGTTTGTATGAAGTTAAAAGGAGTTAGATTATGTCATCAGGGACACTTCACAAGATCGCTACTGAAGATGATAAAATTCAAACTGTCGACTGGACTCAAACCGCCTCAGTGCTCAATGCCATGCCATCAGGTGTTGTTGTTTGTGATAGCAACGGTATTATCGCCTTTGGCAACAGTGAATTAGCAAAACAATTTGGTTATGAAATTGCAGAGCTTATTGGAAAGCCTGTTGATATTCTGATCCCAAAACCATTCGTTCCTACTCATCACAAAAATATTCAACAGTATATAGATGCTCCCAGAAAACGTCAGATGGGAACTGGGCAGGCTTTATTTGGATTGCGTAAAGATGAAACCACATTTCCAATTGAAATCGGATTAAATCCCATTGAAACATCAACAGGATTGCAAGTAATTGCCACTGTAATTGATATTAGCCAAAGAGTTCAAATAGAAAATAATTTCAAGAGTATGTTTGAGTATGCTCCGGTAGGTATGCTAATGATAGATGAAACAGGCGTTATACAACATTGCAACAAGCAGTTTACTTCAGTTTTTGGTTATGATGAAAATGAGTTAAAAGGACTTCTTTTGGAAGTACTAATTCCTGAACGTTATCGAAACGGACATACCGGATTTAGAAAGAATTACTTAAAAAGCCCTTCTACCAGAAGCATGGGAAGCGATAGAGATCTTACCGGTTTACATAAATCCGGTACTGAAATACCTGTAGAAATTGGTTTAAACCCAATCAAAACAGAAAATGGAATGTCGGTCATTGCCACGATAATAGATGTAACCGAGCGCAAAGTGGCGGAACTTAAACTTAAACAGGCCAATGCCGATCTGGATGAATTTACCTACGTTGCATCTCACGATTTAAAATCTCCATTACGCGGTATTAACACACTGATAGAATGGATTGAAGAGGATTTGGGCGAAGAAATTCCAGAAGATGTAAAGCATAATCTTGAACGTGTACACATTCGTATCGATCGTATGGAAAAGTTAATTGAGGACTTATTAACCTATGCACGGTCTGGTAGAGAAAGCAAAAGCATAACGACATTTTATATAAATCAGGTACTTCAGAACATCATAGATGTTATAGAAATTCCATCTGGCATCAAAATAACTATCGAAGGCTATGATGGAAAAATACAGGCCTCTGCAGCACCTCTTGAAACTGTCTTGAGAAATCTTATTACCAATGCCATCAAACATCACGATAAAGAAGAAGGCAACATATTGGTCAATGTAAAAACAGATGATTCCTACTGCATTTTTGAAGTAAGAGATGATGGCCCTGGTATTCCTAAAAATGCCCATGAAAGAATTTTTAAAATTTTTCAATCATTGAAAAACGAAGAAGGTAGCCGCTCAGGAGTGGGACTGGCTGTTTGTAAAAGACTTGTTGAATCCCATAGCGGTTCTATAGAAGTAGAATCAGATGAAGGCGAAGGAAGCTGCTTCCGGTTTTGGTGGCCAAGATTTGCACGAAGAGACATAACTACAAGCACAGGAGACATATAAATGTTAACAAATGAAATGACTGTTTTTTTAATTGATGATGATGATGTAGCTTGCGAGTCAGTTATAAGAAGCTTTAAAAAACACGATATACCTTTCAATATTGTAACTGCTAACGATGGCGTTGAAGGCTTGGAAATATTACGCAATCAACATCCCAAGAAAAATATACATGACCCATTTCTCATACTTTTGGATCTGAACATGCCAAGAATGAATGGCTTTGAATTTCTAGATGAACTCAGAGACGACCCTAATCTTAATAATTGCGTGGTTTTTGTTTTAACGACATCCAACAATGATTCAGACAGAGCCAAGGCATACAATAAACAAATTGCAGGCTACATGGTTAAGTCAGAAGTTGGACCTCAATTTGCCAAGCTTTCCAATTTATTGACACAATATAAAGCAGCTGTAACGCTACCAAGAGCATCCTAATGAACTTTCAGACAACTAGTCTTACAAATCAACCTAATATGGACCAGAATATCAAACTACTGGTAGTTGATGATGACGATGTTGATAGAGAGCGCATTAGTCGATTTCTAAAAAATTTCAAATCACCTTTAATGATTGTCGATGCCAGCACTGGTTCAGAGGCTTTAAAAAAGGTTACCAAAGAGCAAATTGACTTAATATTACTAGATTATAATCTGGGTGATATGACTGGGCCTGAGGTTTTAAAGGCAATTAGTATTGAAAACAATAAAACCATTCCAACAATCATGATCACAGGTATGGGAGATGAAAAAACGGCAATTGAATCGATGCGGCTGGGAGTATTTGACTATCTACCAAAAGGTAATCTAACTGCAGAAAAACTTATAGTGACACTTAGCGCAGCACTTAATCATACAAAGATGCAATTAGAACTTCAAAAGAAAAATGACAGATTAAGTTATCTAAGCCTTTATGATGAACTTACCGGACTGGCTAACAGAAGCCTGTTCTTTGATCGACTGTCTCAGGCTGTAAAACAAAGTGAACGTACAAAATCAAAGTTTAGTGTCATGATGATTGATCTGAATTTATTCAAGGAAGTGAATGACACATTTGGTCATCAGGCCGGAGATGAAATACTCAGAGTGGTAGGAGAACGACTCTCAAAAGTTTTCCGTAAAAGTGACACTGTTGCCAGATTGGGGGGAGATGAATTTGCATGCATTATACAAAGCAAAATGGTGAAAAGTAACCTGCTAAAACTGATTGATAAAGCGATTCAAAGTATATCTCAATCTATAGTTATAGATAACCATGTGTTGAAAGTCGGTTGTGCTATAGGGATCTCGAACTATCCCAACCATGGCGTTGAAGGAAAAACCTTGATGGCTAATGCAGATATAGCCATGTATCAGGCAAAATCCTCTCAAAAAAATTATTGTATTTATGATAAAAGCTCTGAAAGAAAAACTCGCGCAAAAATAACGGTAAGCGAATGCCTTTTCAAAGCACTTCAAAACAAAGAATTATATATGGTTTACCAACCAAAAATAGATCTTGAATCCAATAAGATAATAAGTGCAGAAGCACTGGTAAGATGGAACAGTCCAATACTTGGCTATGTACCGCCAGATGAATTTATACCTGTTGCTGAACGATGTGGTCTTATTGAGGAAGTAACATCAGCGACTATAGAAATGGTACTTAAACAACATTCAGCATGGAATAAACAAGGTTTTGATATCCCTTTGGCCATAAACCTTTCAGCAAAAATGCTGGACTCTAAAGTATTTTTTGATAATTTACTGAGCATTCATAATAGGTTTCAAATTAGCCCAAAGAAAACAATACTTGAAATTACCGAAACAGCTCTATCATCCTGCAGATTAACAACGCAATTAACACTAAATAATTTAATACGAGCCGGTTTTAAGTTAAGCATTGACGATTTTGGAAGTGGTTTTACATCCTTCAGACAAGTACGAGATGTAATTTTTAATGAAATAAAAATTGATAGATTGTTTATTGCAGCTATTCATGAAAATCATAGAGATGCCGCAATTGTAAGATCAATCGTTTTAATGGCGAAAAATATGGGCATGAATACTATTGCCGAAGGTGTTGAGCTTGAGGAACAAATGGAAATTTTAAGATCACTGGGATGTAATAATATTCAGGGATACGCTATTTCACCACCATTAAAGGCAGAAAATTTTATTCAATGGTGTAACAAAAATAATATGATTTAATAATTTCCAAACAAAAATATTCCATCAGGACATTCTTATATGAATTGGCTTTTCAGCGACCTGTTTCCAACGATAAAGTGTTTTTGCCGTTTCCGCCTCATCACAGGTACCACAACCGGAACCACAAAAACCACTGGCATCAATTACTTCAATTCTTCCCTTTTTTATCCACTGTTCGAGCATGCTTTGCATAACCGCTTCGGAAACATAAAAATGACGTGCCAGATCAATCAAGGTCATCTGCTCTCTTTCAATCAACAGCTTCTTTATTTCCATTAGCATTTAGCCATTCTCCACTTTTGAATGACCCTGTACAACAGATTGCTTTCCTTTTTGTTTTAGATAATAGAAATTTAAAATGTGCAACGAAACAAAAAAACCAATCCACAAGGATGCAGAAACCGGTTTCACACCAAGCTGACCGGCCTGATAAACAATGGTCGAAATACTATAAGCAAGAAATGTCGTCCAAAACACACTAAAGGCCGTCCATTTTGCACCTGTTTCCTTATAGGTTGCCCCTAAAGCGGATACACAAGGTGAATAAAGTAAAATAAACAACAGATAACAAAAGGCGCTGAGCTCCGAGGTAAAGGCAGATTTCAATTCTGTAAACAGGGTTCTCTCAACCTGTTGATCCGCTGCAACCTCATCAATATTCAAGGAATCACCAACTCCAATTCCAACAGGATCTGACCAGGTATCAGACAGATCAGATAAATTATCAGGAATGGTTTGCCATGCGGCCTCTAATTGACGTGAAAGATCAAATACTTCCTCGTTTGCAATGCCATCATTCACCTGGCTTGCATAAATGCTATTGATTGTACCTACAACCACTTCTTTGGCGAAAAGCCCTGTGAAAATCCCTACTGTAGCTGGCCAGTTATCTTCTTCAATTCCCATTGGTTCAAAGACTGGCGTAATAGTTTTTCCGATATTGGTTAAAACAGACTTTTCAGTATTTTCATTACCAAAGGAACCATCACTACCCAATGAATTAAGAAAGCTTAATACCATCACCACTATAACAATTAGCCGCCCTGCTCCAAAAAGAAACGAACGAAGCTTCTGCCAGGTTTTTAACAACACATTTCTTAATCCAGGCAGGTGATACGTAGGTAACTCCATCACAAAAGGTGTATTTTCACCTGTCAGCAATGTATTTTTAAGCATGAGCCCTGTCAGAACTGCTACAGCAATACCAATCAGATAAATCAAAAAGATCAGGTTTTGTGCATTATCAGGAAAGAAAACGGCGGCAAATAGAATATATACCGGTAAACGTGCACCACAGGAAATAAAGGGACTCATTAAAACCGTCATAATTCTATCTTTCTGATATTCCAGTGAACGTGTGGCATAGATAGCCGGAACGGTACACCCCAAACCAACCAGCAAAGGAATAAAGGATTTACCAGGTAAACCAATGGTTTGCATAAAGCGGTCCATCACAAAGGCGCCACGGGATAAATAACCGGAATCTTCCAGCACTGCAAGAAACAGATAAAGACTGGTAATAATGGGGATAAAAGTTGAAACCACCTGAATGCCACCGCCAATACCGTTGGCAAGTAACGTGGTCAGCCAATCGGGGCTTCCATGATTATTTAGCCATAAACCAAATCCATCAACAAGTAATGCCCCGAAAGTAAGATCAAAGAAATCAATAAATGCACCACCAAAATTGATGGTAAAAACAAACATTAAATAGGTGACAAACAAAAAAGCTGGTACACCCAAATATTTATTAAGAAAAAACTTATCCAGTTTTTCAGACAATCCTCGCGATATTTGCCCGGATTTATTAACGCATTGCTCTATCCACTCCAAAATCATATCAAAGCGAGCATCTGCAATCATAATATCAATGTCTTCACCATATTCATCAATCAATGGTTGGCTTGTTTGCCTGAATTCTTCCCTCAGTTTTTCAGGAATTTCAATTGTTTTATCTTCCAGTAATCTTAATGCCAACCATTCAGGTCGGAAATGATTTTCAATGGCAAAATCCTTGACCAGATTCACCAGAGGTTCCAATGTATTCAGTACACTTTTATCAAACTTGAGATTGAAATCAGATGGCGTGATTTTTTGTTCAATAAATTCGGCTATTGTTGATTTCAGTTGCTGAGCTTGTCTTTCTTTATGTGCAGAAAACGGAATAACCGGACAATTTAATAACCTGGATAATTTATTGACATTAATAACAATATTTTTTCGGTTAGCCACATCCATCATATTCAGTAATACAATGGTTGGCTTGCCCATTTCAAGAAGCTGCGTTGTCAGGTAAAGGTTTCTTTCAATATTGGCAGCATCAACAATATTAATAATAATGTCTGCATCAGAAGAAAGGATATAATCCCTTGCTATTTTTTCATCCAGGGCAACCGATGCATCAACCACATCAAGGGAATAGGTTCCAGGCAAGTCAACAACCTGATATTTATTTTCATTATGTTTAAATTGACCCAGTTTTTTTTCAACAGTTACGCCAGGCCAATTTCCAACCTGGTGTCTTGAACCGGTTAATAAATTAAAGACGCTGGTTTTACCGCTGTTAGGATTACCACATAATGCTATAGTGGGTTGTTTAGTCATAGACTTGTATTCTGTTTTTCAGGAATCAGTATTGAAAGATAAGCTATCGGAAGCATGGTTTTGGAATGCTGTGTCAAACGGCTTCCAATAATTCAACCTGAATCCCTTGAGCTTCAGCCTTGCGCAAACTTAATGAAAAACCGCGCAATGATAATTCCATTGGACCGCCCATTGGAGCCTTTCTCATTACATTAACTTCAATGCCAGGTGTTAACCCCATTGACAAGAGTTTGCGTCTGAAAACACTACCTGCAGCTCCCAGACTGACTACCTTGACTTTTTGTCTAGCATTGATGTCTGCCAAACAATATTGCATTTTAATCTCCGACTGTATAAAAACAGACAAATTGGCTTAATTGAATCTTAGTCTAAATGAGAATTATTTGCAATAGCATTTGCATTTATCTGATAGAAACTCATTGATCCTGATCAATTAGAACTAAATTAACTAGAAATCTCGCAGAGTTGCACGACCATCTTGCTCGGTTTTGGAAACATAATCGCCGACACCTGGATCGAATTCATATTCTTTTTGCCATTCGTCCACATGAGCAATAATCTGTTTAATGGCTTCAG
>JAOUOC010000359.1 GCA_029880585.1 Gammaproteobacteria bacterium | reverse complement strand
AAATTATGAGTCAATCAGAAAATTTATTTAATCAGGCAAAAGAATTTATACCTGGCGCAGTTAACTCACCGGTTCGAGCCTTTAATGGTGTGGGCGGCACTCCCGTTTTTGTCAAAAAAGCCAATGGTGCTTACTTTACCGATGTGGATGGAAAGGAATATGTAGATTATGTCGGTTCATGGGGACCAATGATCCACGGTCATAATCATCCAGCGATCAAACAGGCTGTTTTTGCTGCAGCGGAAAACGGCTTGAGCTTTGGAGCACCAACAGAAATTGAATTGGTGATGGCAAAAAAAGTTTGTGACATGATCCCTTCTATAGAGCAAGTGAGAATGGTCAGTTCCGGTACCGAAGCCACCATGTCTGCCATTCGTTTGGCGCGTGGTTTTACTGGCAAAGACAAACTGATCAAATTTGAAGGTTGTTATCATGGTCATGCCGATTGCTTGTTGGTTAAAGCAGGTTCTGGTGCTTTGACATTAGGTGAACCAACTTCCCCTGGAGTGCCTGCAGATTTCGCCAAACATACATTGACCGCTGAATTTAATAATCTCGATAGCGTAAAGTCTTTGTTGGAAGCCAATGAGGGTGAAGTTGCCACCATTATTGTTGAGCCAATTGCGGGCAATATGAATTGTATTCCGCCGGTTGATGGATTTTTACAAGGTTTGCGTGATCTTTGTGACCAACATAAGGCTGTTTTGATTTTTGATGAAGTCATGTGTGGCTTTCGAGTTGGCGCAGGTACAGCACAACAACTTTATGGCGTAACTCCTGATTTGACTACATTAGGCAAAATTCTTGGCGGCGGAATGCCGGTTGGTGCTTTTGGCGGCAAGAAAGAAATTATGCAACATCTGGCGCCAGCAGGACCTGTTTATCAGGCGGGCACACTTTCAGGTAATCCCGTTGCAATGGCGGCTGGATTGGCTTCTTTAAATATGCTTTCTGTACAAGACTTTTACCAACCACTTTATGATTATTGTGAAAAACTGGTGAATGGTTTGCAGGAACTTGCTGATAAGCATGGTGTGCCTTTCACTACCAATCATGTTGGCAGTATGTTTGGTTTGTTTTTTACTGAAGAAAAAAATATTACCGGATTTACACAGGTAGTAAATTCCAATCAGGATGCCTTTAAGCAATTTTTTCATGCCATGCTGGACGAAGGTGTTTATCTGGCACCCTCAGCTTTTGAAGCAGGTTTTATCAGTGCTGCCCATAATGAAGATACTTTGCAGGAAACTTTAGCTGCGGCAGATAAGGCTTTTGCCAAACTAAAATAGTCTGATTAGGAGTCAATTTAATGGATGACGAATCTTCAAAAGCACTTGAAAGGTTCGTCACTGCTCAGGAAGTCGCTTATTCAACCGCATTAAATGAATTGACCAAAGGTAAGAAGCGCTCACATTGGATGTGGTTTATCTTTCCACAAATTGCGGGGTTGGGTTACAGCTCAACTGCAATATTTTTTTCCATTAAACATAAACAGGAAGCGATTGATTACCTGAATCATCCTATTTTAGGTAAGCGATTAATTGAAATCACTGAAGCCGTTGTTAAACACAAGGGCTTTTCTGTTAAACAGATATTTGGCGATCCTGATTACCTCAAATTTCGCTCTTCAATGACCTTGTTTGCCAGTTGCAGTGAGAATGGCAGTATATTTCACCAAGCAATTGATATTTTTTATCAGGGAGAGATGGATGGAAAAACTTTGGAAATTTTGAATGTTCCACATTAAAAAGATTAAAACTCTTTTGTCAATTTAAGCAACTGCCCATTATCTTCCATTTTGACACGATTTAAAAAGGACATCCCCAGTAATATTTCTCCGGGACCAATACCTTCAATAACCAGCGCCTCAACAAACCTTAATTCAATTTCACCAACCTTGACGCTGGTTAAAGTTGTTTTCCAGGCAGCAACATTTCCGGCCGCAGTTGATACACCAACCCTTTTTGAATCATAGTCATAGACAATATTAAGTTGCTGCGCCATGGTTTCATTCATGGCAACCTGTGATGCACCTGTATCAACCAGAAACTTGACCGAACGACCATTAATGTATCCCAAGGTCATATACATTCCACCTGGATTGCGCAATATTTTTGCTGTTTTTAACCCGCTTGATTCAACAGATTCTTGCTGAGCCGAATTCTGGTTTTGCTCTGGGATCTGGCTCTGACCCTGATTGTTTGAATAATTTTGATTT
>JAOUOC010000017.1 GCA_029880585.1 Gammaproteobacteria bacterium | reverse complement strand
GATCTGATGTCTAACATGGTTTACGAGTTTCCTGATCTTCAAGGTATTATGGGTCAATATTACGCCATCAACAGTGGTGAAAATGATATGGTTGCAAAGGCAATGAATGAAGTTTATATGCCGCGCTTTGCTGGTGATCAATTACCTGAAACCAAAACAGGTTTGATATTGGCTATCGCTGAGCGTGTGGACACCCTAACCGGTATTTTTGGTGTAGGTCTGATACCCACAGGCGCCAAAGATCCATTTGCTCTCAGAAGAGCCTCCCTTGGCGTATTAAGATTAATTATTGAAAATAATCTTTCTCTCGATATTGCTGATTTAATTGATGCTTCTCTTTCTACTTTTGAAGATGTAGATCTGGACAAAGATACCAAAAATAATCTGTTATCCTTTATTGCTGCCAGAGAACTGGCTTTTTATCAATCACAGAATATTTCTACTCAGGTTATAGCTTCTGTTCAATCTCTTAACCTGACCAAACCAGCCGATGTTAATAAAAGGGTTTTTGCTGTTGAGGCTTTTAACAAAACACCTGAAGCTGCAGATTTGGCCGAAGCCAACAAGCGGGTTAAAAATATTTTGGAAAAATCGGATTTTGATCCTTCAAAAACAAAAATCAATCCGGATCTATTTGAAAAAGATGAATCTGTTTTGTTTGCAGCTATTTCTGATCTGGCGTCAGTTGTTGAAGATTTCAATTCAAAAAGCGAATACCAATCCTCACTGGATAAACTTGCCAATATAAAAGTTGCTGTGAACCAGTTTTTTGATTCAACCATGATTAATGCCGATGATGAGAATATTCGTCAAAACCGCTTGGCTCTAATCTATCAGTTAAGACAGTTGTTTATTGGGATTGCTGATATTTCATTACTGCAGAAATAATTATTCCTATGGTCTCTGACATCAAAAAACTGGTTATTCTGGATAGAGATGGTGTCATCAATCATGATTCTGACGATTATATTAAATCTCCAGATGAATGGATACCGATTGACGGAAGCCTTGAAGCTATCAGCTTATTAAACAAACATGGTGTTTTGGTTGCTATTGCCAGTAATCAATCTGGAATTGCAAGAGGGTTATTTTCAGAAAACACCCTTGAATCAATACACATCAAAATGATTAATGAACTTGAAAAACTTGGTGGCAAAATAGATTCCATCCTTTTTTGTCCCGATCATCCTGAAAATGCCTGTCATTATAGAAAACCAAACCCGGGTATGCTTTTAAAACACATGGATGATTTTAATGTTTTGGCAGATAACACCTGGTTTGTTGGTGATTCAATTTCCGATATTCAATGTGCAAAAAAAGCCAACTGCCACTCTGTTTTGGTTTTAACTGGAAAGGGTAAGTTGTATCAGAACAAAATTGATGATTCTGTTTCTGTTTATAATTCTCTTTCTGACTTTGTTGAACATTTTATCGATTGATATAGATATTTCTGGCAATAAAAAAGCCTCAAAAGAGGCTTTTTTTATTTAACCGTTTTTTATTACTTCAATGATTCATAATAGGCTGCAATATTCGCCATATCTTCTTCAGTGAGATTTTTCATCTGTAATGCCATATTTGCTTCTTTTCTGACTCCAGACTTAAAATCTTTTAATTGTTTTAATGTGTAAGCTGCTTTTTGGCCTTTAAGGTTAGGATACAAAGGTATAAAACTGATACCATCTGGACCATGACATCCAGCACAAACCTCTGCCTTCTTTTTACCTTTTTCTATATCTGCAGCATTTGCGCAAGCCGAACAAGCCATAACAATGGATAGCGCCATCAATTTAACTAACTTCATTTTTTCTCCTTTCAATAAATATAAATCTATATAGTCGATGATAAAAAACTATTGGAAAGTATTACACATCCAGATTCGCAACAGATAACGCGTTGGACTCAATAAACTCTCTACGAGGCTCTACCTGATCACCCATCAATGTAGTAAACAGCTGATCGGCTGCAACTGCATCTTCAATTGTTACCTGCAACATTCTTCTTGATTCCGGATCCATAGTGGTTTCCCAAAGTTGATCCGGGTTCATTTCTCCCAAACCTTTATATCTTTGTATTGATAAACCCCTTCTTGATAGCTGCATTAACCATTCCAAAGCCTGTTCAAAAGTTGAGATTTCTTCTTTTTTATCATTTTTTTGTATGTAAGCACCCACTTCCACCAAACCATTGAGTTTTTCACCTAATGCAATTATTTTTCTGTATTCTGAAGAAGAAAGAAAATCTTTATCCAATAAGTAGCGTCTTGTTGTACCGTGATGTTTAGCTTTAATTTCTGGTAGATATATATTTCTTTCAATATCATGAAAAACATCGAAAACAAAACTCTTCTCACCAGCTACACCATCGCCTTTTAACGCCGATTGTAAAGAATCCATCCAATTGGCCACATAACTTTTATTATCTGTTTTATTAACATCCAAAAGCTCAAGATAAACCAGCTTCTTTAAAATCTGTGGATCGTAAACTTGTGATAAACGATCAAAAATGGATAATACCTGCCGATACGATGTAACCAAAATTTCAAGAGAACTACCACTAATTCCTGGAGCTCCTTCATTTACATGAAATGAAGCCTCTTCTAAAGCAATACTTGTTAAATACTCTTCCAGACTCGCATCGTCTTTTATATAGGTTTCCTGTTTTCCTTTTTTAATTTTATATAACGGTGGTTGAGCAATATATATATACCCTCTTTCAACCAAAGGTAACATTTGACGATAGAAGAAAGTCAGTAACAATGTTCTAATGTGTGCACCATCAACATCAGCATCTGTCATGATAATTATTCGATGGTAGCGGGTTTTTTCGATATCAAATTCATCTCTACCTATCCCGCAACCTAATGCCGTAATTAGAGTAGCAACCTCCTGAGATGACAACATTTTATCAAACCGGGCTTTTTCCACGTTTAGAATCTTACCCTTCAAAGGCAAGATCGCCTGATTCTTTCTGTTACGACCTTGTTTTGCTGAACCGCCAGCACTATCACCCTCTACAATATAAAGTTCAGAAAAAGCCGGATCTTTTTCCTGACAGTCTGCCAACTTCCCTGGTAATCCAGCAATATCCAATGCACCTTTTCTTCGAGTCATGTCTCTGGCTTTTCTGGCGGCTTCTCTGGCTCTGGCTGCATCCATCATTTTGGTAATAATCAGTTTTGCTTCTTTTGGATTTTCCAAAAGGTAGTCTGAAAGGTTTTGGCTCATTGCTTGCTCGACAGCACCTTTTACTTCTGAAGAAACAAGTTTTTCCTTGGTTTGTGATGAAAACTTTGGATCTGGAACTTTCACTGAAACTATCGCTGTTAAACCCTCTCTGGCATCATCACCAGTAGCTGAAACCTTATTCTTACCTGTTATCTCTTTCTCAATATATGTGTTTAGGGTTCTGGTTAATGCTGACCTAAAACCCGCCAAATGCGTTCCACCATCTCTTTGAGGAATGTTATTGGTAAAACAATAAATATTTTCCTGAAAACTATCGTTCCACTGCATGGCGATTTCAACAGTGATCCCGTCTTCTTCTCTTTCATGCGTAAAGTAAAACAGCTTGTCGTTTATTGGGGTTTTGTTTTTATTGAGGTATTCTACAAAGGAACCAATACCTCCTTCATACATAAATTTTATTTCTTCTCCGCTTCTTTCATCTTTGAGTAATATTTTGATTCCGGAATTCAGGAAAGATAACTCTCTAAGGCGCTTAACTAAAATATCGTAATGAAAATCCACATTACTGAAAATTTCCTCACTTGGATAAAACCTTAATTCTGTACCTGTCTTATCAGTTTCACCAGTGATTTTTAACGGAGCTAAAGGCTCTCCCAGATGATAAGACTGAGCATGCACCTTACCTTCTCTACGAATAGTGAGATCCACTCTATCAGATAATGCATTTACAACTGAAATACCCACTCCGTGCAAACCACCTGAAACTTTATAGGAATTATCATCAAATTTTCCACCCGCGTGAAGCACTGTCATTATGACCTGAGCTGCTGACACCCCTTCTTCCTCATGAATACCAACAGGAATCCCACGCCCATCATCAGTAACAGAAACCGATTTATCGGTATGAATAGTAACAACTATTTCTGAGCAATAACCTGCCAGAGCCTCATCTATTGAATTATCAACTACTTCAAAAACCATATGGTGAAGACCAGTGCCATCATCTGTATCCCCAATATACATACCAGGTCTTTTTCTAACAGCATCCAATCCTTTTAAAACTTTGATGCTGGAAGAATCGTATTCTTTATTTTCCGATGTATTATTTTCTGACATTTATACCTACCTAAAAAACTATTCAGTTACGGCTGAAACCTTTCCATGTTCCACGTGAAACATGCTGGCGCTATTATACCTTTTTTTAAGCCAGTTGAGAGGGTTTTCTTGTAAACAAGAGATAAATATTTGAACATTTTTTTGCATGAGCAATTGTTCTAATAGTAGTTTTTGATGATAGTCATCCAATTCAGAATTAAAATCATCAATAATAAACAAGCTGTTTTTTTCTGTTTTTTGTTTTAATAAAATAGTTTGGGTTAAAAAAAACAGATTGATCAGTATTTTTTTTTGACCTCGTGAAAGATTTTCTTTGGCTGATAACTTATTAACCAATATTTTAATATCAGATTTATGCGCACCAAATCCCGTATAACCTTTTTTAAAATCAGCTTCCAGATTCTGTTTTAATTTATCTTTTAAATCGCCACTATAACCAAGATGTAAGGATAAACTTACATTATCAGCAAAGGTTAAATTAAGTGATTCAATAATTTGTTTAAAACAAACAGAAAGCTTTTCAATTAAATTAGAGCGATACCGAGTAATCAATAAACCATATTTATCTAACTGATCATCCCAAACATTGATTTGATTTTTAACATATTGCAGGTTTGATGATTTTAATAAAGCATTCCGTTGATTCAGTGTATTCATATAAGACTTCCATAAATCACTATATTGATGTTCCACGTGGAACAATAACCAATCTATAAACTTTCTCCGCTCTGATGGGCCAGAGTCAATCATATGGTAGGATTCTGGAGAAAGTATTTGAGTTGGGTAGATAGAAGCCAGGTGGGAGAGAGAGTTAATTTTTTCCTGATTTATTTTAATGGTTTTTTTGTTGGTTGCTTGCTCATAACCCAAACCTAACTTGACATCAGTATCAGTTTGGCCAAATAGCGTAAATTGTTGTGAATTGTAATTAATTATATTTTCGTATTTACTGGCTCTAAAAGATCGACCTGTTGTTAACAAACATATTGATTCAAGAAGGCTTGATTTTCCAGCCCCATTATTACCAGTAATGATATTAAGTTTGGGGTTTAATTGTAGTGAAGAATCAACGAGATTACGAATGCCTTGAAAACTGAAGGCTTTTAAAAACATAGGTAAATTAAAGCCTCATTGGCATAACAACATACAAACTATCATGGTTATCCGCGCTTTCAATTAAAACACTACTATTCGAATCACCAAGGTTAAATTTAACTTTTTCAGTGCGAATAGCATTTAAAGAATCCATCAAATAACCTACATTGAAACCGATTTCCAAATCACCAGCAGAATAACTAACATCGACCTCTATCTCGGCTTCTTCCTGCTCAGGATTGTTGGCATGTATAACCAATTGATCATTGTTGAGATTTAACCGAACACCTTTAAATTTTTCATTACACAGAATAGAAGCCCGTGCAAATGCATCCTTAAGAGTTTCCTTATCAGCTAATAATAGTCTTTCGGAGTTTTTAGGAATAACCTTGTCATAATCAGGGAATCGACCGTCTATTAACTTTGAGGTAAAAAGGTAATCTCCAGATGTAAGGCGGACATGATTACTACCAATTTCCAACCGACATTCATCATTGGAAGAAGATAATAATTTTAATATTTCCAGAACACCTTTTCTAGGGATAATAGATTGAACCAATTGTTCGCTTACTTTGTTATTTAATTCTGCTTTGGATAAAGCCAATCTATGTCCATCTGTAGCAACAGTAAGGAAGTTATCACCATTTATTTCAATTAATAGACCATTAAGATAATATCTGACATCCTGATGAGCCATAGCAAATTGTGTTTTTTCAATAAGTTCTTTTAGCAGACCAGCGTTAATATCAAATTGATAATTAAACTCTGATTCTTCAAGATTAGGGAATTCGTTTGCAGAAATGGTTGATAAAGAAAACTTGTTTCTGCCAGACTTCATTTTTAAACGATTATCTTCAAGCGTAACATCTATAGGATGGGTATCAGATAAACTTCGACAAATATCAAAAAACTTTCTTGCAGGAACGGTAGTTTCACCATTTTCAGATACGCCATCTAATGAAACAGTAACAGACATCTCCAGCTCAAGATCAGTAGCTGTGATCTTAAGTTGACCATTATTAACCTGGAGTAAAATATTTGATAGTACAGGTAAAGATTGTTTTTTTTCGACAGCACCAGAAACCAGTTGCAACGGGCTGAGCAAGTTTTCCTGACTAACTGTAAATTTCATTATCTGGCTCCTTTATTGTCTTCGTTTAATATCGCTTTATACTGACAAGGCTCTCATTAAATTAGTGTAATCTTCAAGAATATCTTGTGACTCTTCCTTTAAAGATTTGATTTTACGACAAGCATGTAAAACCGTAGTATGATCTTTACCACCAAAATATTCACCGATTTCAGGCAAGCTATGATTAGTTAATTCTTTAGAAAGTGTCATAGCTAATTGTCTTGGTCTGGCAACTGAACGATTTCTTCTTTTGGATAATAAATCAGATACCTTTATTTTATAATACTCTGCAACAGTTTTTTGTATGTTTTCAATACTAACCTGTTTATCTTGGGCTGCTATCAAATCACGCAAAGCTTCTTTTACGAAATCAACCGTAATTTCTTTTCCTGTAAATTGAGCATTAGCAATAACTCGCTTTAAAGCTCCCTCTAATTCTCTAACATTGGATCTTATGCGTTTTGCAATAAAAAAAGCAACTTCATTAGGTAATTTTATTTTTGATTCTTGAGCTTTAGCAATCAAAATTGCAACGCGAGTTTCTAACTCAGGTGGATCTATTGAAACAGTTAAACCCCAACCAAATCGGGATTTTAACCTTTCCTCAACACCATCAATTTCTCTTGGGTATCTGTCACAAGTCAATATTACTTGTTGATTACCTTCTAACAAGGCATTAAAAGTATGAAAAAACTCTTCTTGCGAGCGTTCCTTATTTGCAAAGAATTGAATATCATCAATAAATAACGCATCAACTGAACGATAATAACGTTTAAATTTATCAATGGAATTTGTTTGCAAAGCTTTAACCATATCTGCAACAAACCTTTCCGAATGTAGATAAATAACTTTACCATCTGGTTTATTTTTTAATATCTGATTACCTACTGCTTGCATCAGATGGGTTTTACCAAGACCAACACCACCATAAATAAATAATGGATTATATGCCTGACCTGGATTTTCTGATACCTGATTTGCTGCTGCCATTGCTAATTGATTACTTTTACCTTGAACAAAATTCTCGAAAGTAAAGATAGGGTTTAAATTACCTTTTTTATGATTTTCAGAATTTCTTTTGCCTGACGGCAGCTTTTCAGGTGCTTTAGATCTTGCAACAATTTCAGAATTATCAATTTTAATAGGCGGTTCTGAATTTTGAGGTAATATATCAAAATGAATCTGAAGGCTATCAGATTGATCTTCTGACAAAATTTGTTGTATGCGAGGTAAATATTTCTCTTTTACCCAATCTAATATAAATCGATTTGGAGCAAGTAGTAGTAAATTATTATTTTCAATGTTAGCTTTTAAAGGTCTGATCCATGTATTGAACTCTGTTGGTAACAGTTCATCCTGAAGGTGTCTTTGACATTTATTCCACATAGATCTGGTTTATCAGTTTATTTAAAATTAAGTAATATTTAGATTATTCTTTTTTTCAGTTAGATAATGCTTGAAACTGTGAAAGAAAAACAGATTCTATCCCGAATTGATAAATTGATCCACAGAAATAACAAGAAAGAACAATAAAAAATAAAAACAAATAAAAAAATGAAAGTTAATAGCATTTAAAAAAACAAAAAAAAAATCAAAATATGTATAAAAGGTAAATAATAATAGTGTAAAACTGTGTATATATTGACGTAAGTTAAAAAAACAATAAATTATACATATGTATACTCAGTTTATAACAGACTTATTTTGTTGATAATAACAACTTTACACATAAACCAACTTATTGATTTTAAAGAAGTAAATATATTTATCCACAAAAAAACAGAACTATAAATATAATAAATATAAGTATATCTTTTTATTTTATTATTATAAGGTATGTAAACAGAATTTTAATTAGATGTGTTAATTAAGGGTGAAAAAACAACGGCTTTACAAGAAATTTTTAAAAAAATACACTTTTTACAAAAAACACATAAATTTAAGGGAAAAAACTTATCCACAAAAAAATTAAATTTAAACATAAAATAGAATATATAGTGTTTTAGTAGATAGTTTATACTATATATTGTAGTTAAAAAATTAATTCAGTATTTGCTTGTTATTAAACCATTAAACTCATTGACACAAATAGCTGAATCAACTAAAATTTGCGCCCTTTTTGGATCGAGCAACTTCACTTATGCAATCTAAATTGCGAGTATAAGTTGTTAATTAAATTATTTCAGGTAACTGGCGGAAAAAGATCATGAAGCGTACATTTCAGCCGAGCACGATAATTCGTAAACGAAGACATGGTTTTCGTGCAAGAATGGCCACAAAAAATGGCAGACAGGTTATTAACAGAAGAAGAGCGAAAGGTCGTAAAAGACTTAGCGCATAGATTTTCATCTGTTTACAATTTAGATATATCAACGTTGCTCTTGTTGAATTGTAGGAGGATATTATGGACTACAAATTTCAACGAGAGCTTCGTCTTTTAGGAAAGAAGGATTTTGACAGGGTATTTGAAAAAGCCTTTAGAGTGACAAGTAAAGGTTTTACCATGTTGGCTAGATTAAATGCACAACCATTTCCAAGATTAGGTTTGGTAATAGCAAAAAAAAATGTAAAATTAGCCAACCAAAGGAATCTGATAAAACGTTTAATACGGGAAAAATTCAGATTAAATCAATATTTACTGGATAATTACGATCTGGTTATCTTAACCAGAAGTGAAATCAGAAGCATGGAAAGAGAAAATATTGCTGCTGATTTAACAAAGTTATTCGACAGGTTTTTTAAATATGAAAAAAATCCTGATATTTCTGATAAAAATCTACCAAAAAACACTTAGTCTGTTTTTTGGGGCGGATTGTCGTTTTTATCCAACCTGTTCTCAATATACCATTGAGGCAATTGAAAAGCACGGTAGTGTAAAAGGTGGTTGGTTAGGTGTAAAGCGGATCTGTCGTTGTCATCCTTTAAATTCAGGTGGGGTTGATTTGGTTCCGGAACCTGACAGTCTCAATGAAAAAGTTAAATAAAGTGAGTTAGTTTTATGGAATCATCACGCAATCTTTTATTCATCGTTTTATTGTTTTTATCTGTTTTGATCTATCAAGCCTGGCAAGAAGATCACAAGCAAATAGCAGAAGAATCTCAAACACAGGAAAACTCTGTTGAAGCTTATGCAATAGAAACTCCATCGAATCAGAATCAAACAGTTGTAAATGTAGAAACAAAGTCAGATGATGAATTTATTGATGATGTTTCAGCTGAAGTGGCTGCGCCTGTAGATACATCAGACAATATAATTAATAAAAACATCAAACCGATAGAAATTATTACTGACAAGTTGAGAGTAATTTTAACGCCGGTCGGTGGAAACGTTATCTCGGTTGAGTTACTTGAATACAAAGAAACCCTTGAAAAAAATTCAAGCTCAATTAATTTGTTAGAAAATAGAGACGGCCGTATGTTTATGGCGATTTCAGGTTTGTATGGAGAAGGAGCTCCTGAATATAAAAACAAGGAAACGCTTTATTCAAGTGAGCAAACACAGTATCAAATGTCTGATGAAGAAAAAATAGAAGTTAACTTGCGCTGGACAAACAATTTAGGTGTTGAATACATAAAGCAATATGTTTTTTATAAAGGTCAGTACAAGATAGAAGTCAATTATCTTATAAACAATACAACAGGCAAAAAAATTGCGAACAGAATGTTTGCTTCATTAAGAAGAGATATGCTGCCTGAAAGATATAAACAGGAATCTGGGGTTGGAATGGTTTCTTATCTTGGCCCAGCTTATTACACAGATGAAGATAGATATAAAAAATATACTTTTGACGAGCTACAAGAAAAGAATCTGAAGGAGCAGACAGAGAATGGGTGGGTCGCAATTTTACAACATTATTTTGTAACAGCCTGGGTTCCTCAAACAAAAGGTATTAATGTAATAGATTCACTGTCGAAAGTACCTGGTAAGAGTGGCGTGATTCAAATCAGAATTATTCAGGACTGGAAATGGATTGAACCTGGTGAGACTGCAAAAATATCATCAACACTCTATGCTGGCCCTAAAATTCAGGATGATTTAAAAGCTTTATCAAACGGTTTGGAAAAAACCGTTGATTATGGTTTTTTGTGGTGGATTGGTGAGCCTATTTTTGCCCTTTTATTATTTCTTCAAGGTTTAGTAATAAATTGGGGTGTTGCGATAATTCTGGTAACAGTAGTTATCAAAATGCTTTTATATCCCCTGGCGCGATCACAATATCGATCATTCGCCAAAATGAGAATATTACAACCCAAACTACAATCGATGAAAGAAAGATACGGTGATGACAAACAGCAAATGTCAATTAAGATGATGGAGCTATACCGTAAAGAAAAGGTGAATCCGTTAGGCGGTTGTTTCCCGCTATTGATCCAGATGCCTGTATTTATCGCTTTATATTGGGTATTAATGGAAAGTGTTGAATTAAGACATGCACCTTTTATTCTTTGGATTGAAGATATGTCAGTTAAGGATCCTTATCTGGTTCTTCCTTTGTTGATGGGTGCAAGTATGTATTTAATGCAAAAAATGCAACCAACTTCTCCAACCATGGATCCAATGCAGCAAAAAATACTGCAAATGATGCCTGTATTTATGACAGTATTCTTTATTTTCTTCCCTGCCGGTCTGGTTTTGTATTGGTTATTTAACAATTTGATTTCAATAGCTCAGCAGATCTACATCACCAGGCAGTTTGATAAAGAGCAGGAAGCTGGCAAGAAAAAGTAATTTGTCATTGAGACAACTATGGCAAATCAGTTAGATACAATTGTCGCTGTTGCAACGCCGCCCGGAAAAGGTGGTGTTGCGATTGTTCGTTTATCTGGTGACAAGTCTCATGCTATTGCTAAAAAAATTCTGCAAAAAGATTTAAAACCCCGACAAGCCAGTTACCTTCCCTTTTACGATCAAAATAATCAGCAAATTGATCAAGGAATAGCAATCTATTTCAAAAATCCTCATTCTTTCACAGGAGAAGATGTTGTAGAACTTCATGCACACGGTGGGCCTATCATTGTTGATCTGATAATTGAAGTTGTACTGACTTTTGGCGCAAAACTGGCAGAACCAGGTGAGTTTTCCAAGCGAGCCTTTTTAAATGACAAAATGGATCTGATTCAGGCAGAGGCTATTGCTGACCTCATTAATAGCGGATCTAAACAGGCAGCAGCGTCAGCAATTCGATCTCTGGCAGGTGAATTTTCCAGACAGATCAAAACACTGGTTGAAAAGGTGATCAATTTAAGAATGTATGTTGAAGCGGCCATCGATTTTCCGGAAGAAGAAATTGATTTTTTGGCTGATGAAAAAATTACAGAACAGATCAATGAAATAATTTCAAAACTAAAATCTATCCAAAAAAATGCAAATCAGGGAAGTTTACTCAGAGAAGGTATTAAAGTTGTCATTGCCGGTAAACCAAATGCGGGAAAATCCAGCCTTTTAAATGTGTTAAGCGGAAAAGAAAGCGCAATTGTCACAGATATAGAAGGAACGACTCGAGATGTTTTAACCGAATATATTGATATTGACGGATTACCATTGCATTTGGTAGATACAGCAGGTTTAAGAGAAGCCAAAGATAAAGTTGAGCAAATAGGCATTGAAAGGGCGAGAAAGGAAATTCAACAGGCAGATGTGATTTTATTGGTAGTAGATTGTAGAGAAGATGAAAATATCATATTGCAAAATGAAATCAAAAAATATTTTGCCGATGACATTGAGCTGCCTAAAATTGTAATAGCACGAAACAAATGTGATTTGATTGAAGAATCAGCAAACAATAAGCTAACAGATTCGGCAACAGTAGTAACGCTTTCAGCATTGAAGAATGTTGGTATTGATCGGTTGAAAAACCAGTTAAAAGAAATTGTCGGGTTTCAGTCTGGAGAAAGTGGTGTTTTTATGGCCAGAAGACGGCATGTTGAAGCAATTAACCAGGCGCGAGATCATGTTGAAACAGGTCTTAAACAATTAGAAGAAATGAGAGCTGGAGAATTGTTGGCTGAAGAATTAAAACTTACCCAACAAGCATTAAATGAAATCACCGGAGAATTTACTTCTGATGATTTACTTGGAAAAATATTCAGCAGTTTTTGTATTGGTAAATAAATCCTTTGGTTATAAATACTGTCAATAATAACCAATAATAATTGTTCAAATATTACCCACGATCAGGTAAGATCCTCGCCCCTTTAACAAAGAGTTAGTTCATGATATTTGATCAAAGTTTTGATGTAATTGTGATTGGTGGAGGCCACGCTGGTACGGAAGCGTCGTTGGCTGCTGCGCGTATGGGTGCAAACACACTATTGGTCACTCACAACATAGAAACATTAGGTCAAATGAGTTGCAATCCTGCCATTGGTGGAATTGGCAAAGGTCATCTGGTTAAAGAAATAGATGTTATGGGTGGGATCATGGCCAAAGCCATCGATCATGCCGGAATTCATTTTCGAATTTTAAATGCCAGCAAAGGACCAGCGGTAAGAGCCACTAGAGCTCAGGCCGACAGAAACCTTTACAAGCAATATATTAGAAACACACTTGAAAACCAGCCAAACCTGACTTTGTTCCAGCAAGCAGTTGATGATTTAATTATAGAAAACAACAGGGTTCAAGGGGTTATTACGCAAATGGGTCTGGTGTTTAGAGCCCGATCAGTTGTGTTAACAACAGGCACTTTTTTAGGTGGTAAAATACATATTGGTTTATCAAATTATGCCGGTGGTAGAGCGGGCGATCCACCATCAAGCAGATTATCAGAAAAGCTGAGAGAATTACCATTTACAGTCGATAGATTAAAAACCGGAACACCACCAAGAATTGATGGAAGAAGTATTAATTATAGCGAATTGGAAGTTCAACATGGCGATGACCCTGTACCGGTTTTTTCATTTACAGGTTTGGCTTCGCAGCATCCAAAACAGATACCCTGTTATATTACCCACACCAATAGTAAAACCCATGAAATTATTCATCAGGGAATTGATAGATCACCCATGTTCACAGGTGTGATTGAAGGTGTTGGACCAAGATACTGCCCTTCTATCGAAGATAAAGTAAACCGATTTGCTGAAAGAGATTCACACCAAATCTTTATTGAGCCAGAGGGTCTGGATACTCACGAAGTTTATCCAAACGGTATATCGACCAGTTTACCATTTGATGTTCAACTGGATTTTGTTCGATCGATTAAAGGTTTTGAAAATGCGCATATCACACGACCGGGTTATGCCATTGAATATGATTATTTTGATCCAAGAGAGTTAAAAAGCTCACTTGAAACCAAACATGTGGAAGGTTTGTTTTTTGCCGGACAAATCAATGGAACCACCGGATATGAAGAAGCTGCAGCACAAGGCCTGATTGCAGGGATGAATGCTGCAATAAAAATGAAAGAAAAAGAAGCCTGGAGTCCAGGAAGAGAAGAGTCGTATATCGGTGTAATGATCGATGATTTAATTACCAAAGGTACTCAAGAACCCTATCGTATGTTCACATCAAGAGCTGAATATCGGTTATTGCTGAGAGAAGATAATGCTGATCTGAGATTGGCAGAAAAAGCATTCCAACATGGTTTGTTATCAGATGTACAATGGAAAATGACAGCCACAAAAAGAGAACACATTGAACAGGAAATACAAAAACTGAAATCAATGTGGATCCAGTCAAAATCTGAACAGGCAGATAAAATAAATAAATTGATTGAAAAGCCTTTGACCAGAGAATACAACTTGTTGGAATTATTAAAGAGACCAGAACTTGATTATAAAAAATTGTCGAATGTTGTAGAAAATCTGGGATCAGATCTGTCTGATGCAGAAAAGGAACAGGTAGAAATTCAGGCAAAATATGCAGGATATATCGATCGACAAAAAGATGAAATTGAAAGAAGTAAAAAACAGATGGTTCAAAAAATACCAGTGGATCTCGACTATAAAAAAATTGGTGGTCTTTCATCTGAGGTTGTTCAAAAGCTGTTACAACACAAGCCGGAGACTATAGGCCAGGCCAGTCGTATTTCAGGTATAACACCAGCAGCGATTTCCATTTTGTTAATTGCATTAAAAAAGCGTGATTTACAAAAAACAGCTCAGGGCGAAGCCTGAAAATAGAAAGAGATATCAGTGAGACAAAGAATCGTTGATCAAAGCATAAAAGCCGGTTTTTCTTTTGATGAAAAACAGTTGGATCAATTATATGAGCTGATCACCAACCTGTTAAAATGGAATCAGAGTTATAATCTCACTGCGATTAAGGATGAACAGGAAGCTATTGATTTACATTTGATTGATAGTTTATTGATTGCGCCCTACTGTAAATTTGAGTATGTATTAGATGTTGGAACCGGAGCAGGATTTCCCGGTTTGCCGTTGGCAATTGCGCTGCCAAATACAAAGTTTGTATTAGTTGATAGCAATAATAAGAAAACCAGATTTATTCAACAGATGATCTATCAATTAAAACTTGGCAATGTGGAAGTAGAAAATGCCAGAGTTGAGGATCTGCAAAAACAGCAGTTTGATGCGGTAGTTTCAAGAGCATTTGCCAGCGTAGCTGATATGGTAGAAATGACCAGACATTTATTAAAACCGGATGGATGCTGGCTTGCGATGAAAGCAAGGTATAGTCAGCAGGAGCAGGATCAACTTCCTGAATGGGTCAGGCAGGAAGCAATATATCCTTTAGATATACCAGGTGTTAGTACAGAAAGAAAGCTGGTTAAACTCACCAAAATTAATATCTGAAAGATTTTGTCATTGCCAATGAGTGCAATGATCTTATAATAGGTGTCCGATTAAGACAGAGAAAGATCAAAATAATAAAAATATAAGTTAACAGATCGATTTTTTAAGAGGTATTTTGTGGGTAAGATAATTGCAGTAACCAATCAAAAAGGCGGTGTTGGTAAAACCACCAGCAGTATTAATATTGCCGCTTCGCTAGCAGCGACAAGAAGAAAAATTCTGTTGGTAGATTTAGATCCGCAGGGTAATGCCAGTAGCGGATGTGGTATTGAAAAAGATGATCTGCAATCACATATGCTGGATGTTTTGCTGGGAGAAGTTTCAGCAACAGATGCTATTATGAAAGTTGAACAATCAGGTTTTGATATTTTACCAACCTGTTCAGAGTTGGCCGCTGCTGAAGCCCATTTACTTGAAATGCCAGATAAAGAATCCCGATTAAAAATAGCATTGCAACCTGTTGTTGAGAAATATGATTATGTATTTATAGACTGCCCTCCTTCGCTGAGTATTTTAACAGTCAATGGACTGGTTGCTGCAAAAAGTGTGATGATCCCTATGCAATGTGAATATTACGCATTGGAAGGGTTGAGTGCACTGTTACAAACTATAGAACAGATCACAGAATATGCTAATCCAGAGCTTAAGATTGAAGGTATTTTAAGAACAATGTATGACCCGAGAAATCGTCTGGCATTGGAAGTATCAGCAAAATTACATGAGCATTTTGAAGAAAAAGTTTACAGAACAGCTATCCCGAGAAATGTAAGATTGGCGGAAGCCCCCAGCTATGGTCTGCCAGCATTGTTATATGACAAATTATCTGCGGGAGCAAAAGCGTATTTGGCTCTGGCTGGTGAAATGATCCGAAGAGATGAGGTTGCAGCCGGAAGCGCTGCCTGAAACAGAGAAGAGTGATGAAGAAAAAATTAGGAAGATCTCCCCTTGATGCATTTCTGAGTGCACCCAAAAGCAAGCCATCAGAAGGTAGCGAGAATAAGGCACAGCAAGGTGAGCTACAAAAACTGCAGATAGAGCAACTTCAACCAGGTCAATATCAACCAAGAAAGATAATGACGGATGAAGCGCTGGAAGAGTTGGCGCATTCCATTCGGTCACAAGGGATCATTCAGCCAATAGTTGTCAGAAGCATTGCGAGCAGTAAATACGAGATCATTGCAGGCGAAAGGCGTTGGCGAGCAGCACAAATTGCAGAACTAAAGGAAGTGCCTTGTCTGATTAAAGATATTCCCGATGAAGCAGCCATTGCAATGGCGTTGATTGAAAACATTCAAAGAGAAGATCTTAATGCTATTGAAGAAGCTATGGCATTGCAAAGGTTAATGCAAGAGTTCAATCTGACTCACCAGCAAACAGCAGATGCCGTTGGTAAAAGCCGTACAACCATTACTAATTTATTAAGATTGTTAAGCCTGACAGAAACCTGTAGAACCATGCTGGAACGAGGTGAAATGGAAATGGGGCATGCCAGAGCATTGCTTTCCTTGCCAGCGGAATCTCAAACTCAGGTAGCCAGAACTGTGGCGGAAAAAGGTTTAACGGTGAGAGAAACAGAAAGTCTTGTCAGACAATACCTAAATCCTCCACCTAAAAAAGCAAAGGCTGCAGATAAAGACAAACATATAGAACAACTGGAAAGAAATATTGCTGATAAAATTGGTGCTCCTACCTCAATAAACCATGCTGATAACGGTAAAGGAAAGATTACTATTCAATACAACGATCTGGATGAGCTGGATGGTATTTTGCAGCATCTGGGCATTGAAAAGCAGTAATTTGTTCAAATTTTAGAAACAAAGGCGAATCATTTTCGCCTTTTCTGCTAAGATCTAAAAATCAATTTTCAAAGAAATCAATAGGTAGCAAGCCAGTATGTTGATAAAAGATTTAGAGGCTATTGTTAATGGTGAAACATGGTCAAGCCGCAAAACCTTGGCTCAATGTGTCAATGTAATTGAAGAAACACCAGATGTTAAAACGTTTCAGTTTAAAGCAATAGATGGACAGTTATTTCATTTCAAGCCAGGACAATTTATTGGCATACAATTAGAGATTAATGGAGAGAAACATAATCGCTCCTACACAATAGCTTCCTCCCCTACTCGTCCTCATCTTTTACATCTAACAATAAAAAAAGATGAAGATGGTGTTATATCCCCCTGGTTACATGAAAACATCATAAAAGGAAGTGAAATTGAATTAAGAGGTCCGGCAGGAAGTTTTAATTGTGTTGATGTTAACTATAATCCAGCCAGCGATAAGGTGTTATTAATTTCAGCAGGTTCTGGTATAACACCGCTTATGTCAATGACAAGATTCTGGACTGATATGGGCAGTGATCATTGTATTCATTTCATAAATTGGGCCAGATCAACACAAGATATTATTTTCAGAAGAGAATTGTCTTTGCTCGACCAAAATTATAAAAATTTCAATCTGGAAGTCATTTTAACAAATCCTGGATTAACGGAAAACTGGTTGGGAAAAAGAGGTCGAATTACTACCAATTTGTTATCAGATTTGGTTGCAGATATTAAATCTATGACGGTATTTTGTTGTGGGCCAGAAGGCTTTATGGATCAGGTAAAGAAAATACTAGAATCACTGGATTTTGATATGAATTATTACCACGATGAAAGTTTTGATCCGGGTGGCAAAAAGAAAGCGAAAACACAAAATCAAGCATCAATAGCCAGCGATGAAAATAACGGTCAAAAAGAAAATAATACAGGACCTTTTAATGTAAAGCTGAAAAAATCAGGTAGAAGTTTTTTAATTGAATCAAACGATATTTTATTAGAAAAACTGGAAGAGGAAAAAGTGTCTCCAAGACCCAGTTGTCGAGCCGGAAATTGTGGCTGTTGCCAGGTTAAAAAAATATCAGGGGAGACGCTAACTCAAAATGAAAACGGGTTAATGAAGGATGAAAAGGAAGATGGGTTTATTCTGACTTGTACAACAACAGTTCATTCAGATATTGAGTTGGATCTGTAGTTTATGAGAAATAACAAGTTAAGTTGGTATGAACAAAGTCGATTAATAGCGTTGTTTGTAACTGTGACCTCCGTAAGAGCAGCAGTCATTTTAGTTGGAGTAAACAAGATAACGGCTAGTTATTCAGGAGAACTCCAAAATATTTTAATTTCATGGTTTCGTTTGTCCAGACATCATTTAGGCATTAAATTTACGTTTTTTCAACTAATTTGAAGAGTTAAAAAGTGGAAAATATAAATTTTGATGAATATCTGCGTGAAAGCAAACATTCTGAAACCCTGTTGATTAATCAGCTTTCATTGGCAAGAGCTGAAAGCAAGCAAAATGTATACAAGTTTGGTTTTGGACAAAGCCCTTTTCCAATACCTGAAGCCATCACTGAAAAGTTGATAGAGGCAGCACACAGAAAAGAGTACATGAACGTACAGGGAGATTTAACCTTAAGAAAAGCGATTGCTGAATTTCATAATGAGGTTGAAGGCAAAAACTGGAAAGCCGACAGAATTATTGTTGGTACAGGCAGCAAAATTTTGATTTTCTGTTTGATGTCAGCATTTAAAAAGGCAGAAGTTTTACTACCCTCTCCCAGCTGGGTTTCATATGATCCGCAAGGAAAACTGGCAGGTCATCCGGTTCATTGGGTCGAAACCAGATATGAAGATAGATGGAGATTAATGCCTGATCAACTCAATCATTTTTGCGAGCAGAGAGCAGACAGAAACATTCCACTCATACTGGTTTTAAATTATCCAAACAATCCAACAGGTCAAAGTTACAATAAAGAGGAGTTGAAGGCTTTGGCTGAAGTTATGAGAAAACACAAGGTGATAGTCATTGCTGATGAAATTTATAGCCTGTTAACCTATCAACAGGATTATGGTTCGATTGCAGATTACTATCCTGAAGGATGTGTTGTGTCATCTGGTATATCAAAATGGTGCGGTGCAGGCGGATGGCGTTTAGGATTTCATTATATTCCAGAACAATTGGGTGACAATTTACTTAATGCAATGATAGGTGTTGCTTCAGAAACCTATTCATGTGCACCTAGCCCCATTCAGGTAGCGGCAACTCATGCATATCAAAATAAAAAACTGGCAAAAGATTTCATTGATAAGCAAACCAGATTACTGAATAAAATCAGTCAATATTGTGTAGAGCAATTAACAAAATCAGATGTGTTGGTTCATAAGACAGAGGGCGGGTTTTACCTGTTTCCGGATTTTAGACAATATAAAGAGAAACTGGAAAAATCTGGAATAACAACAGGAGAACAATTAACCACCAAAATTATGCAAGATACCGGTATTGCTTTATTACCGGGAAGCGCTTTTGGTATGCCGTTTGAAAGTTTGACGGCAAGATTGGCTTTTGTTGATTTTGATGGTGGACAGATATTTGAAAAAAACCTACAAGATATTACTTATCCGATGGTTGAAGCTGGAATATTGGCTCTTTGTGACTGGCTAGAAAAGTTATAATAAAAGTTTCGAATTATTATTGATAAAACTAGTTTTTATATATGGGTATTAGTGATTGCTAAAATAATAAGTCATTGTTATATTGGTTATTTCGTTAAGGGAGATTAGTGTTTAGCTGTATTTCCGGGATATTCGGTTAAACGGGATATTCGGTTAAACATTGTCATTTGGAGTCTGTAGTAGCTTATATGTCAGATAAGTCGAAAAAACCATTACAAAAAAAGATCGAAAAAAATAGTTTTTCATCAGTTGTAGAGCGTATTGCTGAAATAGATAGTCACAATTTTTTTGATTTTTGTACACAAATAATCTGTGAGTATTATCACCTTGATTTTGCTTGTATTGCGAAATGGATTAATGAAAACGAAAAAATTCTTGAAACCTTGTCCGTTTGTTCAAACAACAAAATACAACAAAATTTCTTAAAAGCAGATGATAATGAAGTTTGCCAATACATTACAGACCATGGGTATGTTTGTATAAACGGTCATCTTCAAAAACAATTTCCGAATATAAGTTTGTTTAAGAATATGAATGCTGATTCATTTGTAGGTATAGAAATTAAAGGTTTTGATGGACGGTCTCTTGGAGTTTTTTTTGCGCTTTCCAAATCACCTGTGATACAGCAAGCAGAGTTAAAAACACTATTGCAAGTAGTTGCTCTTAGAGCAGGCTCAGAAATTGAATATGGTTTGATGCAAGAAACGTTAAAAAATGAATTGCAAGTCAGCCAAACACAATTAGATGCTGTGCCAGCCTTAATGTTTATGATAGACGAAAATGGATATTTAATCCGCTGGAATCAATATTATAGAACCAGGTTTGGGTTTACAGATGACGAAATAAAAAATGTTCATGGTTTGTTAACTGTACATAAGAGTGACAAGGAAAGAGTACTAAGAGACGTAAAAGAAATTTTTGAGAAAGGAAGCGGAAACCTTTTTTTAAACGGTGTTACTAGAGATGAACAAATTGTACCGTTGGTAGCAACTTTTAACAAAATACAGTATGAAGATGAATCTGTGTTGGTTGGTGTAGCCATGGACATGACTGAGCAACAAAGAGTTGAGCAAAACCTTTTGCGCTCTCAAGGTCGATTGGCAAAAAGAAACTCTCAGTTGGCATTAATTAATTCACTGATATCCAAGTTACATACCGGGCACAACATTAATTATATTGCAAAAGAAATAGTTAACCTGCTTTCCACTATACAATCCAACGCAATCATATATTTTTCTGAGGCCAATCAGGAAAATAAAACCGTAAAAATTATTGCAGATAATAATCAAAGCGAAATAATAAAAAATGCGAGAAGGCATTTTTCCTATGAAAAGGAAAATGCCCCTACCAGTATAGTCATGCGTTCACAGCAAATAGAGGTTTTTCATTTTTTTGATGATAGCTCACGTATGGATCCCAATGTGTTGGAATTTATTAAAACAGATGGTATCAAAAGTGCGGTGGTGATCCCGTTAAACTATCAAAATAGGAAATTCGGAGCGATTAGTATTGGCTATCGCCATATTTCAGAGTTTACTGATGACGAAATGGAGTTTTACAGAACAATTGGTTCCAGCGTTTCTCTGGCTATAGAAAATACACGTCAATATCAGTATATGGAAGATTTGGCTATTCAGGATATTTTAACAGGATTGCCAAATAGAAATGCCCTCAATGTAGATAATATGAGAGGTTTAAACCAAAACAAGGGCAAAGTTATAGGTTTAATTTTAGTTGATTTGGACCGTTTCAAAGAGATCAACGATACCTTAAACCATTCTATTGGAGACAAACTTTTAAAATTAGTCGGTCCAAGGATTTCACAAATAGTGTCCAGCTATGAGGCAACTGTTTATAGAATTGGTGGAGATGAATTTTGTGTTCTAATTCGAGAAGAGGAAAGTGAAAGTATATTTTACGAGCTGGCAAAAGTTATCGAACAGGTCATTATGGAGCCTTATATTGTAGATGGTTTTAAATTGGAGATAGGTTGCAGTGTCGGCGTCGCAACTACAACAGAAAGGTTTCACCGTGCCAAAGAAATTTTAAGGCAAGCAGAACTTGCCATGTACCATGCCAAAGAAAAAGGCGGCGGGGTTGTAGTTTATCGGTCTGAGCTTGATCAAAACACTAATGAACGCTTTGCAATAATGGCCCAAATGGCCGATGCAATAAGAAATAATGAGTTACTATTGGTTTACCAACCAAAACTTGACCTGAAAACAAATACGATTGAAAGTTGCGAAGCTTTGATCCGTTGGCCACATAAATTATTTGGCACACTACAACCGATGCGATTTATACCTTTGGTTGAGCTAACGCAATTAATTCACCCTCTTACAGCCTGGGTCTTAAAGAATGTGATGGAACAAATAGCGGCCTGGAAAGAACAGGGAAGAAAAATAAAAGTAGCAGTAAACCTGTCAACCAAAAACCTTTCAGATAAAACCTTCGTGAATCTGGTCGATGATTTGATGGAGATTTATAAAATAGGTGCAGAAGAGATCGAATTTGAAGTTACAGAAACCAGTCTGATGAACAATATTAAAGACGTGACTGAAAAAATCAGCAAATTCAGAAAAAGAGGGATTCGTTGCGCTTTAGATGATTATGGTACTGGTTATTCGTCTCTTTCTTATATTAAGAACCTCGATCTTGACGTTTTGAAAATTGACAGAAGTTTTATATCTACTTTCATGAAAGAAAAAAAAGCCAAGGTAATTGCTAAATCTACCATCGAAATGGCACACAATCTCGATATGGAAGTCGTTGCAGAAGGAGTAGAGGATAAAGAGACTATGGAAGAACTGGCCGCTTTGGGTTGTGATATGATTCAAGGATATTTTATTAGTGAGCCATTACCCGCAGACAAATTCATCGAATTTATTGATCAATGACAAACAAGAAAAAGAAAAGACAGGATGTATTTGATTTTTTAAACAATAAAAAGTAAATTGAATGAAGAAAATAACATTGACATTAAGTCAGTGATATTCGCTAGTAACACTTCAATCATTATAAATATCGAGACCTATCATTAAGTGGTTTTTAGGTCCCTAATCTAGTAGGGCTGTATGATGCAAATAGGAATCTTAAAAGAAACACACAACAACGAACTTCGTGTGGCGGCTTCTCCTTCCAGCATAGAACAATACTGTAAGCTTGGCTTTAGCGTCTGTATCGAATCAGGCGCCGGACTTTCAGCTAATTGGACAGATGCGGAATTAGAAAAAGCAGGTGCAAAAATAGAAAAGGCGGATAAGACCTGGCAATCAGATATTGTTTTAAAAGTAAATCCGCCATCGAAAGCCGAATTGAATAAAATGAAAGACGGCGCAACATTAATCAGTTTTTTTTGGCCAGCACAAAACGAAAAGCTGATAAAAGATTACGCTAAAAAGAAAATTAATCTTCTGGCTATGGATTCAATTCCCAGAATTTCTCGAGCCCAATCAATGGATGCCTTAAGTTCAATGGCAAATATTGCCGGGTACCGAGCGGTTATTGAAGCTTCACATCATTTTGGAAGATTTTTCACCGGGCAAATTACTGCTGCAGGAAAAATTCCGCCAGCAAAAGTCATGGTGATTGGCGCAGGTGTTGCTGGTTTGGCAGCTATTGGAACTGCCGGAAGTCTTGGAGCAATTGTGAGAGCTTTTGATACAAGGCCGGAAGTGAAAGAACAAATAGAAAGTATGGGAGCAGAATTTCTTGAGCTGGACTTTGAAGAAGAAGCCGGATCAGGAGACGGTTATGCCAAGGTAATGAGTGAGGCTTTTATTAAAGCTGAAATGGAATTGTTTGCTGAACAGGCAAAAGAAGTGGATATTATTATCACTACAGCAATGATACCGGGAAAACCGGCGCCAAAACTGATTACCAAGGAAATGGTCAAATCAATGAAGCAAGGTAGCATTATTGTTGATTTGGCAGCACTGGGTGGCGGAAACTGCGAGCTAACCAAACCGGACGAGCTTGTGGTGCATCACGGCGTTACCATTATTGGTTATAGTGATATGCCTTCAAGATTACCCACACAGTCCAGTCAGCTTTATTCAAACAACATCCTTAACCTGATCAAGTTATTGTGCCCTGAGAAAAATGGCGAGATTAATTTGAATTTTGATGACGAAGTGATACGTCAGGTAACAGTTACAAAATCCGGGGAAATTACCTGGCCTCCACCACCTGTAAAAGTAAGTGCTGCACCTCCACCAAAAAAAGTGGAAGCAGTAAAACCGGAAGCTCAGGAAAAGAAAAAAGGTGGATTAGGAAAAAATCTGTTTATTTTAATCGGTGCATGTTTGTATGGCTGGTTATCAATGAATGCGCCAGCTGATTTTATGCAGCATTTCACCATCTTTATTCTCGCATGCATTATAGGCTACTACGTTGTCTGGAATGTTTCCCATGCATTACACACTCCCCTAATGAGTGTGACCAATGCAATAAGTGGAATAATTGTAGTCGGTGCAATATTACAAATATCCAGCAGCAATACACTGGTTATGTGGATAGCGGCCATAGCGGTTCTAATAGCCTTCATTAATGTGGTGGGTGGCTTTGTGGTGACCAAAAGAATGTTAAAAATGTTCAGGAAGGAGGGGTAATAATGAGTACTAATCAGATGGTTATTGCCCAGGTGAGCAGTATAGAGTCAGCAAGTCAAGGCAGCGGTTTTGTGGTAGATATGGCGCTGATAAATGGTGCCTATTTTGTTGCCGCAATTTTGTTTATCTTAAGTCTGGCAGGTTTAAGTAAACAGGAAACGGCGGAAAATGGTAACTGGTATGGCATTGTAGGAATGGCAATTGCCTTGATAGCAACCATTGCAAATCCTGCAGTTGATCAAATCCAGATGCTTTTAATTGCTATGGTCATTGGCGGTGCAATTGGTACACGATTGGCATTAAAAGTCGAAATGACACAGATGCCAGAGCTGGTGGCCATGCTGCATAGTTTTGTAGGTCTTGCAGCAGTTGCAGTGGGATACAACAGTTTTCTTGAACATGGTGAAATGTCAGGCATGATACTCAACATTCATTTGGTTGAAGTTTTTCTGGGTGTTTTCATTGGAGCTGTTACTTTTACCGGATCGGTTGTTGCTTTCGGTAAATTACGAGGAATTTTATCAAGCTCCCCTTTAATGTTGCCTCATAGACATAAAATGAATTTGATAGCAGGATTAGTCAGTTTTGGTTTGATGATTTATTTCGTCAAACAAGAAGGCGATATGAACGCCTTGATCATTATGAGTGCGATAGCACTGATCTTTGGTTGGCATTTGGTTGCCTCAATTGGTGGTGCTGATATGCCAGTGGTAGTTTCCATGTTGAACTCATATTCAGGTTGGGCAGCAGCAGCAGCAGGATTTATGTTAGGCAATGATCTGCTAATCGTAACGGGTGCTCTGGTGGGATCTTCAGGTGCTATTTTGAGTTATATTATGTGCCGCGCAATGAATCGCTCCTTTATTAGTGTAATTGCGGGTGGTTTTGGAACTGAGGTGACTATATCAGGTGATCATGATTATGGTGAGCATACTGAAATTCAGGCTGAAGATGTTGCCGACATGTTGAACAACGCCAGGTCAGTCATTATTACCCCCGGTTACGGGATGGCTGTGGCGCAAGCACAGTATCCGGTGTATGACATGACTAAAAAACTGAGAGATAAAGGCATTGAAGTCAGGTTTGGTATTCATCCGGTAGCTGGACGTTTACCAGGTCATATGAATGTGCTTTTGGCAGAAGCCAAAGTGCCTTATGATATTGTTTTGGAAATGGATGAAATTAATGACGATTTCTCCAAAACAGATGTTGTTCTGGTAATAGGTGCAAATGACACGGTAAATCCTGCAGCTCAGGAAGATCCAACCAGCCCAATTGCCGGTATGCCTGTTTTGGAAGTCTGGAATGCCAAGCATGTTATTGCATTTAAGCGGTCTATGAACCCAGGATATGCGGGTGTTCAGAATCCCCTATTCTTTAAGGAAAATACCAGCATGTTGTTTGGTGATGCAAAGGCAAGTGTGGATGATATTGTTAAAAACCTTTAATAGAAATATGGTTAAAACAAATAGG
>JAOUOC010000098.1 GCA_029880585.1 Gammaproteobacteria bacterium | reverse complement strand
TGGGGCCGGTCAGGCTGAGTGATGTTGAATCAGCTCAAAAGGAAATATTAACGGTTGCTCGTAGAATGGCTGATGCCGGTGAAATTGCACTTGGCGGCGGCGGCGAAGAAATGGTTTAGTCCTATGATGGATAAAAAGAGAGAAATTAAATGGTACTAAAGGCTAAAAATGATGGTTCAGTAAAACCATTATCCAATGTTGCAGATTTTCAATCCTGGAATGCCCCTCGTCTGAATAAGGGAAATGCGCCATTTTATAGCAAGCCTGAAGAGGATGAGATAATCGAACAGACCAATGAAGAGGATACTCTCCAGCAAGATTCGGTGCAGTCTGCTTATGACAAGGCTTATGAAGAAGGTTTTGCTCAAGGTCTTCAGGATGCTCAAAAACAGCAGGATGAACTGGCTAGCACCTTGATAACTTTGATTGAAGGTTTAACAGAACCAACCAAACTCTGGAATGAATCAACTCAAAAAATGTTAATGGAATTGGCATTTGCAATTGCCAGACAAATACTAAGAAGAGAGGTGAATCAGGATCCGGCTCAATTGATAGCTATTATCAGGGAATCGATAAAACTTCTACCACTTGGTGTTAGTAAAATTCAGATTGCCTTACACCCTGAAGATTGTTTGGTTGTCAAAAAAGCGCTGTCTATCAAACCGGATGATGCTAGTAATACAACTGAAAATGGACAGGATGAAAATGCCAGCCGATGGAACATTACCGAAGACCTTTCCATTGAAAGAGGTAGTTGTCGTGTTGAAACTGAAAATTCAGTTGTAGATGCATCCATTGATAAGCAGATTGCCGTGTTGTTCAGTAATCTGGTTGGAGGGCAACGAGCGGGTGAGTGAGCATACACGGTTAAATGAAGACCACAAGAACCTGATCCCTCAACTATCAGGGGATGAGCAAATGTCTGAATTTCTCGAAAAAATGACGGACAAAGTGAAAAGCCAAACCAGTATTGTGGTTGAAGGAAGGCTAACTCGTATGGTTGGCATGACACTGGAAGCTGTAGGATGTAGCGTTAATGTTGGTGAACGCTGTCAGGTTGAAACAACCAGTGGAAAAATGGAAGAAGCTGAAGTGGTCGGTTTTGCCAGAGATAAAATTTATCTCATGCCAATTGGCAGCATTCAGGGAATGGGGCCAGGAGCCAGAGTAATACCAACACATAGAACAGCGGAAATTCATGTTGGCAATGGCTTGTTAGGTCGTGTACTTGATGGTCAGGGCAAACCTATAGACGGCAAAGGGGAAATAAATTGCCAGTTTACAAGACCGCTTGCGGTAAAGCCTGTTAATCCGCTACAGCGAAAACCTATTGAAGAGCCACTTGACGTTGGCGTCAGATCAATCAATTCTGTTTTAACCGTTGGCCGTGGTCAACGAATGGGATTGTTGGCCGGCAGTGGTGTTGGTAAAAGTGTCTTGCTGGGGATGATGACCCGTTTTACAGAAGCAGATGTGATTGTGGTTGGTTTAATTGGCGAGCGTGGCAGGGAAGTAAAAGAATTTATCGATCAGATCCTTGGTCATGCCGGTATCGGGCGTTCTGTTGTGGTTGCGGTACCTGCGGATAATTCGCCTTTAATGCGTATTCAGGGAGCAATGACTGCAACGACTATAGCTGAATATTTCAGAGATGAAGGCAAGAACGTTTTATTATTGATGGATTCATTAACACGGTTTTGTCAGGCTCAACGGGAAGTCGCATTGGCTATTGGTGAACCACCAGCAACAAAAGGTTATCCACCCTCTGTTTTTGCCATGTTGCCTCAATTGGTTGAGCGGGCAGGTAATGGTGCTGAAGGCAGTGGGTCTATTACCGCCTTTTATACGGTTTTGGCTGAAGGTGATGATCAGCAGGATCCTATTGTTGACGCTGCCAGAGCTATACTGGATGGGCATCTTGTGTTGACCAGAGAATTAGCGGATTCCGGACATTATCCGGCTATCGATATTGAAGGGTCAGTCAGTCGTGTAATGACTCAAATCACAAGGCCAGAGCATCAACAGGCCATCAATCGTTTGAAAAGGCTCTATTCAACCTATCAGCAAAACAAGGATCTTATTGCTGTTGGTGCGTATCAGAAAGGCAGTGATAGCCAGATTGATTTGGCGATAGATACAATGCCAAAAATCAGACATTTTTTGTGCCAGGGAATGCACGAGAAAGTCAATATGCAGGCCAGTATAGATAATTTACAGCAAATGATGGAATAGATGTCTATACTGAAAGTTAACGGTCGTCGAATTAATTTGATTGACCGAGATGTCAGATTTGCGGTGACAGCCAGTTTGCAAAGAAGACGAAAATCAGGATGTAATTTGAACATAAACCGGAATATTTTGAGGTCATGATGGTAAAGTCACAGAGGCTTATACCGATTCACAAAATAGCTCAAAATAACGAGAACAAAGCGGCAAGAGAATTAGGTAAAAGTGTCAAAAAGAAAGATGATGCTATTGATCGATTAGAGCAACTGATGCTCTATCGTGATGATTATCAAGCTGATTTGAAAGAAAAAATTCATAAGGGAATGCCGGGTTCCCAACTTCAACAATATCAACTATTTCTACAACAACTCAATGCGGCAATCAGTCAACAAACCAATGTTATTGAGGCTTGTGAAGAACAGCTTTTGCAAGATCAGAAACAATGGGAAGCCAAACACTCAAAAACAAAAGTGATTGGTCAGGCGATGGAAAAAATGGATGCACGTGACAGGCATAAAAGGGACAAATTGGAAGCAAAATCAAACGATGAAATTTCGACACAATCCTTTTTAAACCGTCAAAGAAACGTCAGTTAATCAAGGTGTGGCAGGAATAAGGAAATATTTTTATATAACGCCTTGTTAATAGTAATGCGGTTTTATTGTTTTAACGCTAATGAGTTGATTTTTCTGAAAAAAAATTTTGGTATTAACAGGTAACTTTTGAAATTTCTGCTATACATAAAGTATGCAAAATTCAGGTTGCCAGATCAGGAAAGTTTGGTAGGGATATTAACTGAAAAAGGAGTTATCTCTTGAGTAAGAAAACGACAGTAAGTTTGGGTAATGCATTAGACATTGCCAGTGTATCTGAACTGAAAAAAAGGTTTGAAAATGCATTGACCAAAGACCTGCCTGTAACGCTTTCAGCAAATAAGGTTGAAAAAGCGGACACAGCTGGCCTGCAACTTGCATATGCATTTGTCAAAAAGGTTGAGGCAAATGGACATGATATCAATTGGCAAAGCCCTTCTGATGTTTTGGTTCAGACAAGCGAAATATTGGGAATGCAAGAGCATCTTAATTTAAGTTAAGAATAACAGGAGAAATATTTTCATGACTAAAATACTTGCAGTTGATGATTCTGCATCAATGAGACAGATGGTGAGCTTTACTCTTAAAAGCGCCGGCTTTGATGTAACCGAAGCTGCTGATGGTGTAGAAGCTTTAAGGGCAGCAAAAACCAATGCATTTGACGTAGTGATTTCTGACGTCAATATGCCAAATATGGATGGTTTAAGCCTTGTTAGAGAATTGAGAACTTTAAGCAATTATCGATTTGTTCCCATTTTGATGTTAACAACAGAGTCATCTAACGACAAAAAGCAGGCTGGCCGTTCGGCTGGTGCAACTGGATGGATTGTCAAACCCTTTAATCCTGATCAATTACTTTCTACTGTAAGAAAAGTCATTGGTTAGTTGTGGTGATAGTCGAATCTGCGAAAGATTTTAACTATTAATTAAGGTATAAAAATGGATATTGATTTAAGCCAGTTTTATCAGGTTTTCTTTGAAGAAAGTTTCGAAGGTCTGGATACGATGGAGCATGAACTGCTACATCTGGAAGAAGATTCTGATAGAGAAAATATCAACACAATTTTTCGAGCAGCGCATTCAATAAAAGGTGGCAGCGCGACTTTTAATTTTAAAGAAGTGGCCGAGTTTACCCATGTGATGGAAACATTGCTTGATGAAATGCGAGAAGGTAAAAGACCTGTAGAGAAAGAGACAGTCGATCTCCTGTTACGTTCGGTTGATTGTTTAAGAGGCATGCTAAACAGAATACAGGATGGTGAAGAGGTGGGTGATTCACATATAGATTTAGTCAACTATTTTAATGAGTTGCTAAGCAATGGAAGCAGTTCTGGTTCTGACTCCCCGGCAACTGAAGTAGATGATTCGAGCGCGGATTCAGAAGGTGAGATCACAAGATGGTCTATTCACTTTGAACCTGAAGCCTACATTCTTGAAACTGGCAATGAGCCAGTGAGAATGTTTAGAGAATTAAAGGGTTATGGTGAACTGACAGCAAAAGCAAATCTGGATAAAGTCCCCGATTTTGACGAATTAAAACCAGAGTCATGTTTCATGTCATGGGATTTGGAGCTGGATGGTGAGGTTGATGAGGACGCCATCAAGGAAACTTTTGAATGGGTGGAAGACGATTGTAAACTTGAGATCAAACCCTTGTCTTCTGCTGGCGGAAAGGCCAAGGCCGCAAAAGTAGTTTCAGCAAATGCAGATGAAACAACTGAGGAAAATGAAGAAGAAGAAGTTCAAACATCCAACGTAAAAAATATGGTGCCTGTGGCAAGTGAAAAGCCGGCAGCAAAAGCAGCACAAAAACCTGCTTCAACAGCATCTATTCGTGTTGGAATTGACAAGGTAGATACACTGATAGATTTGGTAGGAGAGCTGGTCATTACCCAATCTATGTTAAGTGAAGTGGGTGAAAATTTTGATATATCAAAACTCAATTTATTGCTTTCCGGTTTAGGAGAGTTAGAGCAAAAAACTCGTGAACTGCAAGAAAGTGTTATGCGGATCAGAATGTTACCTATAGGTTTTGTCTTTAACAGGCTGCCCAGAATGGTAAGGGATCTTTCAACCCAATTGAGCAAAAAAGTAAACCTTGAAATCAAGGGTGAATCAACTGAACTTGATAAAACGGTAATGGAGCAGATTGGTGATCCATTAACTCATTTGGTTAGAAATGCATTGGATCATGGTATTGAGTCAGTTGATAGAAGAATTGAGGCAGGTAAGTCAGAAACAGGAACGCTTATTCTTAACGCTTTTCATCAGGGAGGCAATATTGTCATAGAAATTTCTGATGATGGTGCCGGTATTAATCCGGACATTATTTACCGCAAAGCGGTAGAAAAAGGCCTGATCCCTGATGGGATTGAAATGCCAAGAGAGCAAATTTTATCTCTTATTATGGAACCTGGCTTCTCAACAGCTGAAGTTGTCAGTGATGTTTCTGGTAGAGGTGTTGGTATGGATGTGGTGAAACGAAATATCAATAATCTGGGTGGCAATGTAGAGATAAGTTCCGAGTTAGGCAAGGGCACAACATTTACTATCAGGTTACCTTTGACACTGGCCATTCTGGATGGTCAGTTGATTAAGGTTGGCGATGAGACTTTTGTCTTGCCTTTGGTTTCCATTATCGAATCTGTTCCGCTGTCTATGGCAGAAACATCGAGAATTGCGGGCGATATGCCAGTTTACAAACTGCATGAAGATTACATCCCGATCATTGATCTTCAGGAAGAGTTCGAGATCAGGAAAAATCTCGGTGCATCCAATGACGGATTACTCGCGATTGTTGAAGGAGAGAACAGAAAAATTGCATTGAGAATTGATGAATTGCTTGGGCAGCAGCAAGTTGTGATCAAAAGTCTTGAGAGTCATTACAAGTCAATTCAGGGCGTTTCAGGCGCAACCATACTTGGTGATGGGCGAGTTTCTCTGATTCTGGATATTGTTGGTTTGTCTAAGCGCGCTTCAGACAGAACACATAAAAAGCTGGTTGCATAGGGAGAAGTTCAATGACAAATGAAATGATGAAAGTGATTGAGCAGCAAGAGCAAGCCATTGATTATGTGGAAGAAGCTCAAGAGGAAAATGGTTCTCAGTTCCTTAGTTTTGTTGTTGGTGATGAAGAGTTTTCTGTCAGTATTTTAAAGGTTCAGGAAATCAGAGCGTGGGAAAATCCCACAAGCCTTCCAAATTCACCTGGTTATATAAAAGGTGTGCTTAATTTGCGAGGCACTATTGTGCCGGTAATGGACTTGAGGATGCGCTTCAGGTTTAAGCATTTTGAGTATGATGCGACCACTGTCATTATTCTGCTCAAGAATAATTATAACGGTAAGGATTGTTTGATGGGATGTGTAGTTGATGGGGTCTCTGATGTATTCAGTATCAGTGAATCTGCCATCAGAGAGGTTCCTGACTATGGTAGTGCCATTGATAGCAGATTTACGTCTGGCATTATGACAGTAAACAATCATGCGGTGACTTTGTTAAATCTGGAAAATTTGTTGAATCTGGATTTGATTAAACATCCTTACGCAGGAGGCAATGTATCTAATGGCTGAGTTGGCTGAACAAAAACATCCCAGTGTTAAATATCAGCAAACCGACAGGTCGGTTCAGCAATATTTAACTTTTTTAATGGAAGATGATGAATACGGTATTGATATTTTGTCAGTACAGGAAATTCATGGTTGGGTTGAACCCAGACCTATTCCTAATACCCCAAAACATATCAGGGGCGTAATTGATTGGCGAGGAACCATTGTTCCTATTGTCGATCTGAGAGTCAGGTTCAGTTACGCAGAAGCAACCTACGACAAGACAACTGTTGTAATTGTTCTCAAATCTGAATTAGAGGAAACAGGTCAGAATGTGGTGATAGGTATTGTTGTAGATGCAGTTTCTGATGTTCGGGATGTAAAGCCTGAGGATATGAGAGATGCCCCCAAAATGGGTGGTAAGGTTGATACACATTATATAGAAGGTATTGCCAAGGTTGAAGATGCAATGGTGGTACTACTGGATTTAGGTAAATTGGTTAATTTGGAAGAACTTAGCGGACAATAGCTGCTATAGAATATAGATTGGAGAAAAATGATGGGTGCTGTAAGAGACGAAGATATTAACTACGATGAAGGACAAGATTTTGAAACTCATGGCGAACAAGACAAACAGCAAGAGATGTTTAGTCAAATTCAAGCTATTAGACGTTCTCAAGCTGTCATTGAATTTGATTTGAATGGAAATATTCTCGATGCTAACGATTTGTTCCTGAGTGCACTAGGATATGCTTTGGGTGAAATAAAAGGGAAACATCACAGTATGTTTGTTACGCCTGAAGAAAAAAATAGTGAAGAGTATAAGCAGTTTTGGGAAAATTTAAGACGAGGAGAATTCGATTCCAAAGAATATAAACGGATTAAAAAAGATGGTTCGGAAATTTGGATACAAGCGTCCTATAATCCCATGTTTGATTCGGAAGGTAATCCTTATAAAGTGATAAAATTTGCTACGGATATAACCGAACAGAAAAAATTGTTTTATAGAGTATCCAGAATGCAAGCTGCGGTACAGGGTTCTCAAACAGCCATGGTAATGATAGATCGCGATTTGTTAATTACTTATGCTAATACAGCCTCTTTTAAGTTATTTGAAAAATTAAAAGATACACTGGTTTCCCTTTGGCCTGATTTCAAACCTACTGAAGAATATTTAGTTGGCAAGTGTATTGATGATTTCCATAAGAACCCGGCTCATCAGAGAAAGCTATTATCAGACCCCAATAATTTGCCATACACAACCAATATTACGTTAGGTGACAATATTATTGAATTAAATGTTGCGGCAATTATGGATTCCGAAGGGCGGCATGTAGGTGCAAGTTTGGAATGGGCTGATGTGACCGAAAGAGAAAAATCAAACAATGCAGTGGCGAGACTTCAGGGAGCCATTGAAGGTTCGCAAACTGCAATGGTTATGATTGACAGAGATTTGCGTATTACTTATGCCAATCCTGCTTCTATGAAGTTGTTCGAAAGCTTGCAGGATACGCTGACTTCCATATGGCCTGATTTTAGGTTATCAGAAGATTATTTAATGGGTAAGTGTATTGACGATTTCCATAAAAATCCGGCTCACCAACGTAAATTATTGTCTGATCCTAAAAACTTGCCATATAACACCAAGATTAAATTGGGTGATCACACTATTGAGTTAAATGTATCTGCCATTATGGATGCAGCTGGTAATTACGTCGGTTCCGGTCTTGAATGGTCTGATATCACCAAACAGGAAGCTAATGCCAAGGAAGTGGGTCGATTGGTATCTGCTGTTCAAGGTATGACAACCAATTTGATGATGGCTGATCCTGATGGCACGATTAATTATATGAACCCTTCGGTGATAGAAATGCTGAAACGTCGTGAGGATGCACTGAAGAAAGTACTTCCCGGCTTCTCTGTAGATAAAATTATTGGCAGTAATTACGACAATTTCCATGCCAATCCGGCGCATCAGCAAAAATTGTTGAAACCGGAAAATCTGCCTTATGAATCCAGTATTAGGGTGGCTGATTTGAGTTTCGATTTAAAAGCTGTGGCGCTGAAAGACAGTGAAGGTAGGCATCTGGGAACCGCTGTTGAATGGATAGATACCACTGAAGCAGTCAGAGCACAGGAGCAAGTTGAGCAAATTGTCGCTTTGGCTACTCAGGGTGAACTCAATGAAAGACTTGATACTTCCGAATTCCGTGGTTTTATGAAAAATTTGGCAAGCGGTATTAACAGCATGCTGGATACTGTTGTTGAGCCGATTGAGCAATGTCAACAAGTGCTGGAAGAAATGGCCGCTGGTGGTTTGCAAAGAAGGATGGACGGTGAGTATCACGGGCTGTTTAATCGCTTACAAACTTCTATTAATTCTACCATTGATAATCTGAAAAATATGGTAGCAGAAATTATGGAAGCATCCAGTCATGTTTCTACTTCGGCACAGGAAATTTCTCAAGGTAAT
>JAOUOC010000358.1 GCA_029880585.1 Gammaproteobacteria bacterium | reverse complement strand
TCACTCAGCTTGACCGGCCCCATGGCTTCCAGATCATCTCGCATGAGATCAGCAGCCCGTTTTGACATGTTTTTGAAAATTTTCTCCTTGATGCTTTCATCGCAAGCCTTTAGGGCAACAATCAGATTGTCGGTTGAAATTTCTCTCAATAGCGCCTGAATGCCGCGATCATCTACATCAATCAAATTATCAAAAACGAACATCATATCTTCAATTTGTTGCGCCAGATCCTGATCAGATTCCTTTATGCTTCCCATAATCAAGGTTTCATTAGCACCATCCATAAAGTTCATAATATCTGCAACTTTTTTGATACCACCTATCTTGTGAGATTGTGATGTACCACTGCCGGTAAATTGTCTTTCCATAATATCGTTCAATTCTTGCAAGGCATCTGGCTGGATAGCTTCTAGCGCTGCAATTCTTAACGCCAGATCGACTCTGGTATTTTCTGGCAAAGTTCTCAAAACTTCAGCAGACTGATCCGGATCCAGATAGGACAAAACAATGGATTGTATTTGAGGGTGCTCAAAACGTATCACATCAGCAACGGATCTGGCGTCCATCCACTTCAACGTATCGAGTCCTTTGGTATTGGCACCAGCCAAAATACGATCAATCAAGGCACCAGCCTTGTCATCTCCTAATGCTGACTTTAAGGTACTTCTGATATAGTCTTCTGTTCCAATACCAATGCCGGTCTGTTCTTCAACTTTTTCCAGAAATTCATCAACAACAATTTCAACATCACCGCGGGCTATGTTTTTAAGAGAAGCCATGTGCATACCAAGGATCTGCACCTCTTTCGGCCCCATATGCTTTAATACTTCTGCTGCGACGCCTTCTCCCAAAGACAACAACAAAATGGCGGCTTTATCCACACCGTTAACTTTTTTTTGCGCTACCTCATTTGCCATCTTCTTCTATCCAACTCTTAACTAATTGTGCCACCAGTGTGGGATTGTTATTAACGACCGATTTAGCCTGATCCAGCTTCTTTACCTGACCGACTGTTGGTGAGGGTAATTCGAGATTATCATGACCTGATAGCACCACCTGATCATCAGACATTCCTCCACCGCCACCAGCCAATCCATCAAAGTTGATATCGTCTCCTGAATCAGGAGCAGTAATTACCGGTGGCGCAGTAGAAAGCTTGCTCAATGTAGGTTTGAGAACTGCAAATATCAAAATCAGACCTAATAACAGACCTATCACTGGCTTAAGCAACAACTGAAATAATTCCTGCTCATAAAATGGTAATGGTTCCGGATCAGGCAATGCCTCGGATAACACAAAGGGAAAGGAGTCGACACTGACCACATCGCCACGCTGAACACTAAATCCAATGGCAGCCTGAATGAGCGTTGCTATTCTTGAAAGCTCACCAGCTGGCCGTGCAATTTTTTCTCCCGCATTTCCAGGATTATTTACATAGTCCAGACCGACTGAAACACTGATCCTTTTGATAATGCCTACCTGCGGTAAAATATGACTGATGGTTGTATCCAGATCATAATTACGCTCTGCTTCAAGACGCTTGTTAACATCTTTCTGCTCTGCAGTTTCACCAGCGTTAGCCAGGGCATTTTCAGGAATTTCAGCAGCGCCTGGCGGTTGATTGGATAATGCACCAGGAACACCAGATGTACTGCCATTGCTTCTGGTATCATCAATTGTCCGTTCACTTCTTACGGCAGCCAAATCAGGATTAAACGTCTGTAGCGTTTGTTCTTTACGAGTAAAATCCATATCCACATTAACCTGAACTGTATAGGCTCCCGCGCCAACTATCGGGTTTAAAATTTCTTCAACACGGCTTTTAATATCATCCTGCCTTTCATTGATGATAGAAAGCTCTCTGGCTGTTTGTCTCTGCACATCACTGATACTGCCTGAATGGTACAAGCGCCCAAACTGATCGGTTATGGTTACCCGGCTTCTTTCCATATTGGGAATGCTACTTGAAACCAGATCGACCATGGCTGCAGCCTGATCGCCAGACAAACTGCCTCTTGAATATAAGTTTAGTAAAACTGAAGCGCTTGGTTTTCTTTTATTTTTGATAAATGATGATTCTTTGGGAATGGCCAGATGCACTTTCACTGCCCTGACACCATTAAACTGCTTGAGCGTGTTGGTCAACTGGATTTCCTGATTACGTAACAATCTGGCCTGTTCCATTCTTTGAGAAACACCAAAACCTGAATCCTTATTCAGATAA
>JAOUOC010000097.1 GCA_029880585.1 Gammaproteobacteria bacterium | reverse complement strand
CTTACTGCCCGATGCAATTTCGGTAAAGCGAGTTTTGTATAGTGTTGCTGCACCTCGCGCGCTGGGACTGTGCACGTCAACGTGCTTAACCAACAACATTTTGCCGTTATACTCGACGGCCATACTTCTTTTTAATTCACTGGCTCTTGGCATAATTATTCTTCAAAAATTAATCAAAAAGAGATTTTAAGGCAATTATTCACTGATATCCATACAAAAACACCTCCATAAGGAGGTGTTTAAGAGAAATGCTACCTGTTTACAGTTTCAGATATTTATTTCCGTCTATTTTGTAGTTGCCTGAATAAAGATTTCCTTATATGACACAAAAATACTGGCATACATAACCGGCACCAGAATCAGTAAGCCTGCACCCAATGGTATTACGGCCAAGATAAATAATGGGATACCTACAATGCCGTAAACCAAAAATGGCAAAATATTTTTCAAACAACCTCTGAAACTCAGGCTTAACGCATCTGGAATTGATACATCGTTAATAACAATCAAAACTGGCGCAAACCACATCATCATCATTACAGGGATCAGAATTAACATGGCGATCAAAACTCTCAACAATATACTTATTGGCTCCATGCCCATTTCGTTAATTGCTTGCTGGTTTCCTGATATTAAATCAATAAACATATCTCCCATCACAGCAAAAACAATCCCGTAGTTGATAATTGCGCCAACTATCGCCAACAATATCAGTTTGCCTGTATTATGTTTAAAGCCGGCAAACAGGTAATTCACATCAAATGGTTTACCCATATTCTGCTCTTTACATCCAATCATTAATCCAGCTAACCAGATATAGCTGGTGAGCGTGATAAATATTTGGCCAATAATCGGGATCATTGTCACTACCATCATCAGTATAAAACCAACTATCATGGTTAATATCCATTGTCCGGGACTATGTTTAAAATATTCAAAACCATCCACATACCAATACCAACCGCTGGATGCTGGTAATTTAGCTGGCTCTTTTAAGGTGAAGTCGGCGTTATCATCAGTAGTAATAATTTCAGCTTCAGGGGCTTTATAAGGGTTTTCATCTGACATTTTATTCTCCTTTATGTCTCACGTTTTATTATTGTGCCACTATACAACAGAAGATAGATAAACTGCAAAATCAAAATTCAGCGGCTATTACTCACACTGCCCGATAAATTTTTTAGATAAACCATAATGATATTGAATTTGCTCAAGACTATATTGATGACTTTTACCGGCTGGACAATTCATTCTGGCAATACAACGGCTTTTACATGGAGACTCTGTTTGTTTTCTAAAATTTAAGCATCCTTTCAAGTCGTATTGCTCTCGACTAACCACCTGAGCAGGACAATTACTGATGCATTCTTCTGTGCTGCAGCTTAGACATGGCGAGTTGTCATTCAAATGATTTGAACTGTCTTTGTTATCTAGATTTTCTTGCAAATCATCCTTGGTTAAAGTCGGCTCAAATGTTGTGTTTGCAAGCATTACAACACGATAGGCGAACCAGGTTCCCCACTTGGGATTGATACCAATTTTTAACGGTGAATCGAAATGCCAGCCAATCATTTTACCCAAAACTTGTAGATCCAGAATAAATTTTCCGGGATAAATAATTTGCTGATTGATATTGGTGGTCAGACTGGAAAAATATTCTTCTACAAGTTTTAGAGAATAGGTATCAATAGGATTTTTGATAGCAGGTTCTTGTTGATTAATATGATGCCATAAGTCTTTTCCACCATGACCCAAAACGATTAATTGGCTGTATTCTGCTTTTGTATCAATTGCCGGTTCCAGCAAATCCAGTATCAATTGAGGTAAATCTGACAGGTTAATAATTTCCTGTAAATTAAGTCCTCTGTCGGAAAAAAACTTGGAATCTAACTTCATAATGTTTACTTACAATCACTCAAATAATCACGCAAATAATCATTCAAAAATTCCGATGCGGACTAGCCGCACCGGATCATCAGATTAAAAGTTCTGATGTGTTAAGGTAATAAAATACTCTCTTTCAACAGGTGTATAACCGGAAACAACTGTTGGTGCTTCGTCAAACAAATCATTTACTTTGAAATTCAACTTCCAGTTGCCTCGCAATTGATAATCCAGACCAAGATTGACTCGAGTGTAATCGTCCAAATCAATCAATTGAAAGGTTTGATAATCATAATCTGAACGACTTCCAACATATTGCAATTGCACAAACCAGTTAATATTTTCATAGGTAGTTGTCAATTCATAACCGGCATGCTTTTTGGCTCTCAACAACAATTGTTGTCCGGTGTTAGCATCTTCTGATGATACATTGCTCATCATAAAACGATGCGTGGTATCACCCGAGCGATATTTAAAATTCGCTTCAACACCTGAAATATCAACCATTCCAATATTTTGTGGTGACCAAACGCCAAAAGCATCTGGTATCCATTGAATTAAATTTTTGACTTTAGAATCATAGGCGCTTAAATCAAAACTGTAGTTATCAACAGTACGTTTATAGCTGATTTCCTTGCTTTTAGACAGTTCAAACTCCAGATTTGGATTACCACCCCAGGGGAAGTACAGATCATTGAAACTTGGCGCTTTAAAGGCTTCGCCTTTGCTAAAACTGATTAAATCATTTCCAGTTAATTTGTAACCCGCACTGTAGTTATAAGTTTCCTTTTTAGCCACATGCTCTACATCATCACTTCTTTTTGTGATTTCTGATAAAAATTCATCTCCAACATGGGTTATACTCAAAAAGGCACTATCCGTTGTTCTTTCATTCAGGTTATAAACAGTTGTACTGCTATCAACAGTTTCAGTGTATTGATCAAAACCTACAGCCAATGATGTTGAAGGACTGATCTCGGTTCTTGCCAAATAGCTGGCCTGCTTTTTGGTGGTTTCAAAAATGGAAGCCAGATCAATTGTCACACCATTCCCCAGATAATAGCCTTTGTCCTTTGACTCAGCGACCATAAATTGGTTGGTCCATTGATTAGTCAAATTGGAGTATCTTACATGCCAATTCTCATTTTCATGATGGGCTACATCACCACCCCAGAAAGTGTCATAATCACTTTCACCTTCTGTTTGTAATACTACCCAGTCAATAGCTGATGTTTCGCTTAATCTGTTTTGACCACGCAAGGCAAATGCTTCATTAAGATAACCATCTTCATCAGGATCGCCCCACAAGGTAGCGCTAAATCCATCGGCCTGATATTGACTGTAGGTAATAGTGTTATTAAATTTTTCTCCACCAATACCAAAAGAAACATCCAGATTTTGTGTGCCATTTGAACCTGTTGTCACAGCTATGCTTTGCTCTCCACCATTGTATCGGCGAGTAAAGATCTGAATTACACCACCAATTGCATCACTTCCCCACAATGCTGCACGAGGACCTTTAACAATTTCAATTCTCTCTATTTGTGGGATAGCAATACTGTACAAAGATTTTGTGCCCAAAGTAGAAGATCCCACTCTGACACCATCAATCAAAACCAGTACATGATTTGAATTGGTGCCTCTGATAAATGCTGAAGCATCTTGCCCATGACCACCACGTTGTACAAAATCCACACCTGAAATATTAACGAGCAAATCTACCAATGATTGTGGTTGAATTTTTTCAATATCAACCCTGTCGATGATTTCAACATCAGCCAACACATCATTGAGATTCTGTTGAATTCGATTGGCAGTGATCACCAACTGATTTTCCTGCCCTTCTTCAGTTTCCTGAGCATAAGATGTTGCACTCAATGCCATCAGTGTTGCTAAAGTGGTTAACTTGATTTTACCTTTCATTACTTATCTACCTTTTAAAATATGACGCCCACCGCGTCCAAATCGGGAGAATCCCGTAAAAAATGGTTAAGCTGGTCTCCGGGCTTTGCATTGCAATTCGCTTATTCCAAATTCAATGCTTTTACCGTTGCGGGGGCAGCTCAAGAATCTCACTTGCTTCCCATTTTCGATCTGATTCTTCCTCAGATCACTTAACCCCAAAATTCATCCTTAAACCAAACATCTTAATCATCCATAAAATCTTTTATCTCGCCAGATTAATAGCAAGACATAATTCTTTTAACCCGGTTACTGTTCTTGGCGTGATACGATGGATCAGTGCCGGGTTGATATTTACAATTTTGTTATTCCTGACTGCATCAATCTGCTCCCATTTTTGCCAAATAGAACTTTTTTCTTCCAGAGTTTCTGGCGCTGCCGGAATCAGAATAACCTGTGGATTTTTTAACAGTACCGTCTCAAGAGAAACAATTGGAGATTGCACCTCATTTTCGCCAAAGAGATTAACCCCACCACAATCACTTATCATTTGATTAATTGCTGTATTATCGCCAATGGTACGAAGTGGATCTGACCACAGTTGATAGAACACAGTTATCTTTTTTTCAGTGGCGTAGGTTTGCAATAACTTTTGATAATCATCCATGATCGAATCTGCTATCTCTGCAGCTCGTTTTTGATGGCCAGTGTACTCTCCGATTTTTTTCAGTTCGTCAGCCAACTCTTGCAATGATTTTGGTGAAGAATAAAAAACCGGAATACCTAACGATTTTAACTTGTCCACACCCTGCTGATTGCTTCCTGTCAAAGCAATGATCAGATCGGGCTTTAATTGCAAAATACGCTCAATATCCAGTGTTGCATAATTACCAATATGTGGAAGACTTAAAGCTGCTTTGGGATAATCACTGGAATCTACCGTCCCCACGATTTTTTCTCCCGCGCCAATGGCAAATACCATCTCGACTATTTGTGGTGATAGCGCCACTATTCTATTGGCATAAGGTATTTTTTTCTGTTCAATTTCAGCGAAAGTCGGCTGTGTAAACAACCCTATCAGCAGTATTAATATTGTTCGCAAAATAGTATGGAATTGCATGTTACTTACGTCTCTTCAACATAATAAAAAAGAAAATACTACCAATTGCCGAAGTGACTATGCCGATAGGAAGTACTTGAGCCTCGAGCAGTGATCTGGCAACAACATCTACCCAAATCATAAATACAGATCCCAGCAATATAGTCGTCAACAATACTCTTTGAACAGCAGTGCCAACCCAATATCTTGCTATATGAGGGATCATCAGTCCAACAAAGCCTATACCTCCAACGTGTGCGACAATAACTGCCGTCATAATGGCACAGACCAATAAAATACCCACTCTTAACTGATTAACCGGAATACCAAGTGCCAGCGCCGTTTCATCACCAGTTTGAATAACCGTGATCCATCTTCTGAAAATGAAAAAAACTACCGCGCCTGTCAACACATATACTGCAGGTAAAAGTAGATCGTTCCATTGGCTATTTTCAAAACTTCCCATCATCCAGAACAAAAGGCTTGTTGCCACATCAGGTGTTGAGTAATAGAGAATCAAACTCATGAAAGCACTCAACATGAAAGAAATAGCAACCCCGGAAAGTAATAACTTTTCCACCACATAAACAGAACGGCCTGCAATAATTAACATTAACAGAATTGATAAAATGCCACCTGACAAGGCGCCAAAAATAATTGTTATTCCAGTGCCAGCAAATAATGTCATAGCTGAGACCGCGCCTAACGAAGCGCCGGATGAAATACCGAAAAGATAAGGATCAGCCAATGGATTTCTGGTAACAGATTGCAGTATCAATCCAGCGGCTGAAAGTCCTGCTCCTGTAATCGCAGCCATTAAAATTCTTGGTAATCTGATCTCCCAAATGATGGTGCATGCCAGAGAATCTGATGACTTTGATGATGTATGCTCAGAGAAGAGACAATTAAAACTGTCTGTTAACGAAATATCGAGGGAACCAATACTCATTGCAAGTAAAACTGATAAAATCACACTCATTATCATCAGTATTGTGTATATATTTTGCTTGCATAATGACTGATGCATAATTATCAACCTTCTCTTCCTGACTGATGATAATTTAATGCTATCTGTGGCAACTGGCTAAACGGGTTTTTATCCACCCTGACCTGAACTTCAAAAACTTTCGCAATGTGTTCAGAATTTAATACTTCTTCAATACTACCCTGCACAACAATTTCACCATTATTCAACAAAATTAATCTATCACAAAAATTTGCCGCCAGATTCAAATCATGCATAGTGACAATCGTTCCGATTCCAAGCTGCCTGATCAGTTGCATAATTTCAATTTGATGCTGAATATCCAGGTGATTAGTCGGTTCATCCATTAAAAAGATGTTTGGTTCTTGCACCAAAGCTCTTGCAATCAAAGCTCTTTGTTTCTCTCCACCAGAAAGTGATGAAAAAAGTTGTTCGCTTTTGTTTAGCAAGTCAACTTTCGCTAATGCTTGTGAAAGTTTGTTTTCATCATTTTTATTATCAAATTCAAACAGACCTTTATGAGGCACCAATCCCATACGAACAATATCAATTGTTTTTATTTCAAAGTTGGATTCTGGTTCCTGCGAAACAACAGCCAAATTTTTAGCAAGTTGTCTTTGCTGATAATCTTCAGTTGGTTTACCGCACAAAGAAACGCGACCGGTAAAATCCTGATAACGCCTGTAAATGCATTTTAACAGACTGGATTTACCTGAACCGTTGGGCCCAATAATGCCAACGACTTCTTCTGGCATTAAATCAAAAGATATTTGTTTAAGAATGGATAATTGGTCAACTTGCCATGACAAATTGTCAACGGTCATAATCGCTTTATCTGGCAAATTTTTTGACAAGAATCGAACCTCACCGATATGCGGGAGAGGCGAGTAGACATAAAGGACACTGTCTTTCTCGAGTAACCCGCTCGAAACAATATGGAATTTGGTTCGGCAGGTCTCCTGACTCGTAGAGTTAGCCTCGAAGCTCCTTCCCGGAAAAACCAGTGGATTTGCTTGTCGCTCTACTTACAGTTGCGGGTACAGTCATGGAATTACACCATGTTCCCTATTAAGTGCTAGGCACACCGTAAACAAGACGAAGTATATCACAGGATTTTAAATTTAGCCTAAAACATTTGATTATGAGATACTATTTGCGCTTCTCAATCCACTCAACAGCACGTTTGTGAATGGTAAAAACTTTTACTTCAACTGCTGTATGAGCAATCAGCAGTTTGTAGATTTCGAGTAATGTTTTGGTCAATTTGTCTCTCGTAACAAAGGCAAGCTTGTAACTATCGCCGCGCTCTTCTCGTCTCTCATTAACAAATTGTGCGTGCTTTTCAATTTCCTGCATATTGGCAGAAAAATAGGCATTACTGTAGTTGTAACAAGCATTGGCATTTTTCACAAAATCTTCATGTGATAATAAATCAACAAAGGAGCTTTCAAGACTCTCCTTGCCAACTTTGCCATGAAATTTGACAATGGCCGTTTTGATCTCCTTATTCACTTCAATTGTATAATCAGTCCGATCTGTTTTTTGTTTTTTAAACTTCATTCCTGGCTACACCCCAAAACCAAAAAATCATTATTTTCGAATGCCTTAGTTTTTTGTATTTTGGTAAAAATAGCAATAGCGTTGAAAGAATGAATTGAGATAATTTTTAAAATTGTTAGCGAACTGATTGTTTCTTAAACAAAAAATACTTTTTTAACTTTTGTTTTGTTGTCTTTTTGACTGCCACATTGCTTCACCCAGCCCCTCATGTTTGGATAATAATCTGGCAAAAACAAAAAGCAGATCGGATAAACGGTTCAAATAAACCTGAAGCGACCCATTAATAGATTCTTCTCTTGCAAGGGTAATAATTCGCCTCTCTGCACGACGGCAGATCGTTCTGGCCAGATGGCATGTCGTAGTTGCCAACGAACCCTTGGGTAAAATAAACTCTTTTAATGGTGGAAGCTGGCTGTTAAATGACTCAAGCCAGCTTTCAAGTTGATTGACATGTTCAGAATTAATCAGAGTTAGTTCAGGCATTGCCAATTCACCACCCAAATCAAACAACCTGTGCTGAATTTCGGTCAGAGGGTCTATCAGGGACGATTCGATGTTTTGCGAGAGCACCATTCCTATTGCCGCATTTAACTCATCTACTGTACCAATGGCCTCAATCCGTGCTGAATCTTTTGCCATCCTGACATTACCACCAATTCCGGTAGTTCCATCATCTCCGGTTTTGGTGACAAGCTTTGATAATCTATTTCCCATTTTATACTCTATTAACTGCTGTATTATTTGCCATCGATAAAAGGGATCAGATTGGTGATCCCGGTGGAATTGCAGGTAGCTTGATGAGTTCTTTAGCTTCCAGTTTAATATTTTCCAGCCTTTGTGCCTGATAGGCATAAAAACCATAGTAACTGATATTTTTTCTAACGGCAGTTAGCTTTCTTAAAAGGTATTCTTTTTCTTTTAACAGTGCACCAAGAATTTGCATTCTTACTTGTTGTGAAACATCAGGGTTGTGCAACAAATTTAAATAATTGGAATATATCAGATCCACCACTGATTGATGAATGGATGCCTGAATGCCCTCATAACTTTGCTCAATGATAGTTTGACGCAATTCGGTGGTAATCATATCAATTGAGGGAATGGTCATATCATAAGCACTTTGTTCATTAATTCTGGCCAATCTTTCCGGATGCAACAACAAACTTAATGTGTGTTGAGCTGATGCTTCGGCAAAAGCCAATACATCAGTTGCTACTCCCGTGTTGCCCTGCACAGATTCTCTTGTGCGTGAATAGCCATCTGCTTTTGGATACAAGAGTTTTTGTACCTTATCAGGCACTTGTAAAAAGCCCGGCTTTAATGTTGACATCATGGCTTTAAGTGCTCTATTCTGGTCTTCAGCAGAAACCACCTTAACCTGTTTCAAAGTGGTATTATCTCGCGTCGCATAATCATAAACCAAACCGCCTAACCACTTGCTTGCTGCCGTTAACTGATAACGATGTGAA
>JAOUOC010000357.1 GCA_029880585.1 Gammaproteobacteria bacterium | reverse complement strand
CAATGGAACCCTGAGTGTTTTGTCTGCAATCTGTCAGAGAGTGCCAACATGCAAAGTATATTTTGCAGGGTCGTCTGAAATGTTCGGCTTGGTTAAGCAAGTTCCTCAAAGCGAGAATACTCCTTTTCATCCCAGGTCGCCGTACGGAATCTCTAAGGTTGCCGGTTTTGATCTGACCAGAAATTACCGTGAAGTGTACAACATTTTTGCCTGTAATGGTATTTTCTTCAACCATGAAAGTCCCCGGCGAGGTTACGAATTCGTCACCAGAAAGATAACTAGTACCGTGGCGAAGATCAAGATGGGACTATCGAAGGAATTAAGACTCGGAAACTTGGAAGCGAAGAGAGATTGGGGCTTTGCTGGAGACTATGTAAAGGCTATGTGGCTTATGTTGCAGCAAGACAAACCTGATGATTATGTAGTGGCAACGGGAGAAACTCACACAGTACAAGAATTTGCAGAAGTGGCTTTCGACTATGTAGGCCTAGATTGGCAAGATTACGTTGTCGTGGACGAGACCTTTTATAGGCCTGCGGAAGTTCATCCCTTAAGAGGCGACTATTCTAAAGCCGAACGTGTTTTAGGATGGGTTCCCCGAGTTAGATTTAGCGAATTAGTTGAAATGATGGTTGAAGCAGACGTTAAGAAGGTTAGAAACCTCACGGATAGTAATTTGTCTACTCTGGCAAGAGGAGTAAAGTGAAGATAGCATTTGTTTGCGATTGGCTAACGGGAATGCGAGGTGGTGAAAGATGCCTTGAAGCTGCCTGCGAGCTTTATCCAGATGCTGATATTTTCACATTAGTACACTTTCCTGGCTCCGTATCGCAAAAGATAGAGTCGCACAAAATCCACACTTCATATATTCAAAATCTGCCCCGAAAAAAAAAATTCAGACAGTATCTATCACTGTTCCCACACGCAATACAGCAATTTGATTTGAGCGGCTACGACTGTGTTCTGAGTTTCAGCCATTGTGTAGCCAAAGGCGTAAAAGTGCCAAAAGGAATTACCCATATCTGTTATTGCCATACTCCAATGCGATATGCCTGGTATATGCGTGATGAATATCTAAGCAAATTTAATGGTATTAAAAAACGGATTGCTGAAATTATGCTTGATTGCCTTAAAAATTGGGACAGAAGAACTACATCAAAAGTAACACACTTTATAGCTAACAGCAAAAATACTCAAAATCGAATAAAACAATCCTATAACAGAGATTCAGTAGTCATTTACCCTCCGGTTGATTGTTATCGTTTCACCCTTTCTGATAAGGATGAAAGCTACTATCTTATTGTCTCTGCATTGGTTCCTTATAAACGAATAGATATAGCAATTCAAGCATTTAGCAAATGCAATCAAAAACTTGTAATGGTGGGAAATGGACCAGAATTGACGCATCTTAAAAGTATAGCATCAAGCAATATTTATTTCGTTGATAATGCTGACGACAATGCGGTTGTTGAATATATGAGAAAATGCAGAGCCTTGATATTTCCCGGCGAAGAAGACTTTGGTATCGTGCCGCTTGAAGCACAAGCCTGTGGAAAACCAGTAATAGCATTTGGGAAGGGCGGGATTTTAGAAACCGTGGTGGGAATTGATCAAACCGCATCAATTAACGTATGCCCAACAGGATTATTTTATTATGAACAAACACCTCAAGCTTTGAAAGAAGCAGTTTTGACCTTCGAGAATAGGCTTGATAAATTTGACCCGGAAAAATGCCGTCATAATGCACTTAAATTTGACCGCTCAGTCTTTATGCGGGTACTGCAAGCTTATATCAAAAACATTACAGGTACCAGAGGTAAATTATAATAATGATGTAAAATATCCGCTATCTCGTTCCCGTTATTAGAGCATTCAAAATATTACTGTCCAAGCCCACTATCATACATTGTTTTGATGTCCGCTTCTGACAAAGTCCTGTTAAATATCATCACATTATCCATTGCACCGTCAAAATAACGAGCGTCAGGCTTATAGTCCATCCCGATGTACAGCGAATCTGCACTTGATGAAATCGATACCGCCGATGAATTATCAAGTTTACCATTTATGTAAATCTTTCCAATCCCAGAGTCCCTCATCCCAACTACAAAATACCACTGATCTGTGTTCAAGGTACTCAATGAAGTTACCCAGTTTTGACCGCCAAACTCAAGCTTGTTATAGGGAGCATCGCGATTCAATCTTAAATAATAAGAATTTGCGTTGGGACTATGGTACT
>JAOUOC010000096.1 GCA_029880585.1 Gammaproteobacteria bacterium | reverse complement strand
AGCTTCGGCATCCAGCCTTTTTCAAGTGCCATATCACCGAGGAATCTTTCTACCTGATGAATACTGACGGCACTATCGACATTTTCACGGTTACAACCGGATTCACAGGGGTGATAACAAACTCGCCCATGAACTGCGGGCAAAGGATTATCCTTAACCAGCAACTGCCAGGCTTCTTCGAATTCTTTGTTGAATACCTTATCCAGCCAACCCTGTATATTTTCACCCGCCGGGCAGGCGTGGTTACAAGGTGGCATAAAGTTTTTATAAATAGGTCGTTTTCGAGGCAAGGGGCCAGTGCCATCACTTTGTTTCAAGTCTGGCGGAGTCGTCAAGTCGCCTGGTTTTAACGATGAACGCTTTGTGCTCATTACAAACCATCCTTTACTGAATACATCGATAATCTTACGCCTTTAACCGCATAAAATTAACAATATTTACCGTATTTTATATTAAGTATGTATTGATTCTAGATTTTTAGCGGGGTTTAAACCTTGATCCGTGACAAATAATTGGTGGTTAGGGGTTTCTCTGTGGAGAGTGAGGGAGCACTATTTTACTATGGTCTTTTCTCGCTTAAGTTTATTGCTGTCTTAACTTATTAATCCTAGATAATAAATAACAATGATAATTATGACTATACGTCGCAAAAATAAAAGCTGTTAACACTAGCTGCCAAAGCTGTTGCCACAAAAATGTACTTAATAATATGCTAATAAGAATCGTAGTCAGTACAATATTAGACTTTCTGCTCATCCCATTTTCTGACGGATTCTCCCAACTATATTCAACAATTGATTTTTTAAAACTAGACTTTAAAATAAATTTATACACAAATGCCGGAGCTACAAAGAAAGGGAGTGTAGTAAGGGCTGCCGTAGTTATAGATGTTTTTAATAAGATAATTAATTCAAATACAGATACCGGCAGAGCGATAGCTGCTACAAAATATAAATAATTTCCAATCTTCCAATATTTTTCTGACATATTTTAACGCAAAATTAAGAAGCTCTTTTTTGCTTCAATTCCAACGTTTGGCAATTAATTTTCATCTGCCAATCACTTTATTAAAGTATTTCCGCCAAACTTCAATTCCTGATGATGGGTTGTTAGATTTCTCCAGAAACTCTCCATTACTACAATCAAGACCCGACCAATTGTTCCTCCTACACATCTCTATTATAGGAGGCACTATCTCATTGGAAGCTCTTACATGGAGCATCATACTGTCCACTGGATCTTCTGTTCCTATATTAAATTCAATAGAACCAAACTTGCAATCATATGTTCCCCAAGTAGGATCTCTCAAATCTGTATCAGGAAAATGTTCAAGTATCGCTGCGTGAATATCCGCTAACCTGCCTAATGGAAGAGGTTGCTCATTATCAGGAATTTCTTCGGTCGAACTATAATCCCGAGAGAAGTTAATTATCGATACATCCCAACTCATTTACTTTTTCCTAATAGCCATAACTTCCCCATAAAAAGAATCAATGTCACCAAGACTCTCTTGATTTCTCAAGTTCACTTTGCACATACCTGTACTTACAACCAGAGACTTTAACAACTTTACCATTCCTAACTATTGGCTTGAATTTCCACTTAGCCATAGCCTTCAATGCTTGCTTCTTCATATATTCGTCAGAATCTGAATCTATTAGTTTTAGGTTCTCTAGTCTACCTACATCTCCAATATCAAAGGAAAACAGGAAGTAGTTGTTTATGTACTTTTGATTCATCCCTTTTGGCTCTATCGTTATCATGGGAGTTAATTCAGGACATTTTTCCAGTTTTATCGTTATTGGTCCTGAAATAAGAAGATTATTTTCAAACCTATATTCAAAGTGATCGGGATCGTCTATTTTTATTTTCATTCCGCCAGATCTTGAGGGTCTTGATGAGCCAAGAACAATAATGCTATTTTCAGTATCTGATACAATTCGGATTCTTGATTTTTTAATTAATTGTATGACCTCCTCTTTAGTTTGGTTTAATTGTGGGATTGGAACTTTTTGCATTTTGGCCCACATAATATCACCACCACTTATTGAATCATTTTTTAATTTCTGCTGTGAATTAGCAATACTTTCATCGCTCAATGTAACTGTTCTCGTGTAGGTTTTGTTAGAGCTGGTACAAGCCGTCATAACCAATAAAATAATTAATACTATTAATGACTTCATATATATTTCCCAAAATGTGTAATTGTTATTCATATGCATGGTGCATATATCTATTTTTTGTCTTCATCAGATTATTACAATCAGGATTAATTGGCAAGGATGGAGTCATCGCTACCAGGATCAAAGTGGCGATAGTCAGGAACGAGATACGAGGAGCGTGGATAATGTGGATTCCCATTTTCATGGGAATGACGCCCTTCGACAAGCTCAGGGAGCTGATGGATTTTGATCTTGGTAGGATGCTGGTGAGGAACGAACCGCATCTTTTTTGCTAACAAAAGAATAAATGGCGGATGGCGCTTGGCTTGTCCACCCTACAAAAGATGTGGATTCTGGCCCAGCTCAGGCTGCCTTCTCTTGCTACGCAAATCACCTTGTGCGCCAAAAAGACGCGCGATCAAAAAAGGCACTCAATGAGTGCCTTCTTAATTTGAATGAAAAGTGGATGATTACATCATTCCAGGCATACCGCCCATTCCACCCATGCCACCCATATCAGGCGCACTATCTTCCTTTGGTAAATCAGCAACCATTGCTTCAGTAGTGATCATCAAACCAGAAACAGAAGCAGCATGTTGTAATGCACTACGAGTTACCTTGGTTGGATCAAGAATACCCATTGCAATCATATCGCCATATTCACCAGTGGCTGCATTGTAACCATAGTTACCTTCACCGCTAGCAACATTGTTTAATACAACTGACGCTTCTTCACCAGCATTATCAACAATTTGTCTTAGTGGAGAACTAATGGCACGTAAAAGGATTTGTATACCAGCTGTTTGGTCATCGTTTGCACCTTTTAAAGTGCCAACTTTTGCTGCTGCACGAACTAACGCAACACCACCACCAGGTACAACACCTTCTTCAACTGCTGCACGGGTTGCATGCAATGCATCTTCAACGCGCGCTTTTTTCTCTTTCATTTCAACTTCAGTGGCAGCACCAACTTTAATTACTGCAACACCTCCAGCTAATTTTGCAACACGCTCTTGCAATTTTTCACGATCATAATCTGAAGAAGTTTCTTCAATTTGACGTCTGATCTGCTCAACACGACCTTCAATATTAGAAGATTCTCCCGCACCATCAATGATGGTGGTGTTTTCTTTGGTAATAGAAACTTTTTTCGCATTACCCAAATCATCCAAAGTAGCTTTTTCCAGACTCAAGCCAACTTCTTCAGAAATGACTGTTGCACCAGTTAAAATTGCAATGTCTTCCAGCATGGCTTTACGACGGTCACCAAAACCTGGTGCTTTTACCGCTGCAACTTTAACAATGCCGCGCATGTTATTAACAACCAAAGTTGCCAAAGCTTCACCTTCAACATCTTCAGCAATAATCAACAAAGGCTTGCCTGCTTTTGCTACAGCTTCAAGTACCGGAAGCAGATCACGGATGTTAGAAACTTTTTTGTCAACAACCAACAGATAAGGTGACTCCAGTTCAACTGACATACTGTCCTGATTGTTGATGAAGTAAGGTGACAAATAACCACGGTCAAATTGCATACCTTCAACTACATCAAGCTCATTGTCCAGACCAGAACCTTCTTCAACAGTAATAACACCTTCTTTACCAACCTTGTCCATTGCGGTTGCGATGATTTCACCTACATCTGAATCAGAGTTAGCTGAAATTGTACCAACCTGAGCAATCGCCTTGTTATCTTCACAAGGTACAGAAATGCTTTTCAATTCTTCAACAATAACTTTAACCGCTTGATCAATACCACGTTTCAGATCCATAGGGTTCATGCCTGCAGCTACTGATTTCAAACCTTCGTTCAAAATAGATTGAGCCAAAACAGTTGCAGTTGTGGTGCCATCACCGGCAACATCAGAAGTTTGCGATGCAACTTCTTTAACCATTTGTGCGCCCATGTTTTCGAATCTGTTTTCCAACTCGATTTCTTTGGCGACCGAAACACCGTCTTTGGTAACCGTTGGTGCACCGAAAGATTTTTCCAAAACAACATTACGACCTTTAGGGCCCAAAGTTACTTTTACCGCATTTGCTAAAATGTTAACGCCCGCTACCATTTTTGAACGCGCATCATTGCCAAATCTTACATCTTTAGCCATTATTTTATCCTCTTAACTTAAATTTAAAATTGGTCATCAGGTTATGAAAATTTAACTTACTCGATGATGCCCATAATGTCGTCTTCGCGCATAATAAGCAGCTCTTCACCATCAATCTTGACTTCATTGCCTGCATATTTGCCAAATAATATCTTGTCACCAACTTTTACAGCCAGGGCTCTTACATCGCCACTATCCAGAATTTTGCCATTACCAACAGCCAAAACTTCACCACGACTTGGTTTTTCTTTGGCATTATCCGGGATGACGATACCACCAGCACTTGTTGTTTCATCTTCAAGACGTCTAACCAGTACACGGTCATGTAAAGGACGAATACTCATTGATTGTTTCTCCTCAATAATTGGATCAATGTTATTAATATATTTACCGTGCTGTTATATGGGGATTAATTAAATTTGTTCAACCCCAAACAAAAAAAATTTAAACTTTTTCGCCTAAAAAACTGGTTCAAATGTCACTTTTTCAACTAGACTTAGTAGAATCTGAGAAAATCATGCATGGAATTTGTAGTTGTTGAAAAAAATAACGGATTAGTTTATGTTTGGATCGATAAAGTCTTCTCTACATTTTTGGTTTATTGCGCTGGCAATTGTTCCTTTAATCATCATATCTCTTGTCATTTATCAAAACCTTGCTTCAACCCAACTGGAAAATCTTCAGAATCAAATTGTTGCTGAATCCAAAGAGCAAAGGGCGTTTATTGATAACTGGTTTGATTATCGTTTTAAAGATGTGACCAAACTTGCTAATGAGAGTAGTAGCAAACATTTGCTGACCAGCTTGATCAAGATAAGAGATGAAAATAATCTGACAACATCTTCTTTTGTTGAAACCGCCTTGTGGCGAGATGTATCCAACCAGTATAAATCTGATTTAACATCAATGATGGATATCTATGAATACATTTATGATATTTTACTGGTTGACCCAAATGGCAATATTATTTTTTCTGTATTAGAAGAACCTGATTTGGGTACCAATTTATTTACAGGTGTTCTTAAATTTACCAACCTTTCTTCCAATCTTAAAAAAGCCTATGCTGAACAAAAAATCGTTTTTAGTGATATTGAACGCTATGCTGCCAGCAGGGAAGATCTCACAGGGTTTTTAATCGCACCTGTCTACGATGATTCCAAAGCAATAACTGGCAGCCTTGTCATTCAAATAAACCTTAACAGGGTTTTTGACCTGCTTAGACTTAATCAGACAGATCAAAAGTCTTCCTATATCGTTGACCAAAGAGGTGTATTGAAATCACCCATTGGAGAAGATAATTCCGAAGTTTTACAAAAAAAAATGGATATTCCGCTCTTTGACCCCAAATCAAAAGCCCCAACTTTAGCAAATGATTCCGATACAATTGTCAAATATTCAAAACGTAATGGTGATAAATTTTTAATTAACATCAACATCTTAAAGGTAGGAGATGTAGTTTGGTATCTGGTTAATGAAATAAGTGAAAAACAAGCCTATAGCGTATATAACGTTATCCAAAAAAATATCATGATGGTTATTCTTTTATCTCTGATACTGGTTTCATTAATAGGCTACCTTATCACAAAAAAAATAACCCATCCTATTATCTCTCTTGCAACGACGGCACACTCTATTGCAGAAAACAACTCTGATGGAAAACTGGAAATTATTGGTAAAAACGAAGTTAGCCAGTTAGCAGAGGCTTTTAATCAGGTTTTAATTGCAAAAAAAGTTCACGAGCACGCCGCTGAAGAGGGGCATCAGATTACCAAAAGCGCTCTGGCAGAAGCAGATATGATCCGCTTTGCAATGGATCAACATTCCATTGTTAGTGTTACCAATGTTAAAGGTGAAATAACCCTCATCAACGATAAATTTTGTGAAATTAGCGGCTATAGCAAAGATGAACTTATGGGTAACAACCATCGAATTGTTAACTCTGGTTCGCACTCTACCGGCTTTTTTAAAGAAATGTATCGAATAATAGCTTCTGGAAAAGTTTGGCATGGTGAAATTTGCAACCGCGCAAAAAATGGCCACCTCTACTGGGTGCACAGCACCATAGTTCCAATATTGAATGCTGACAAAAAACCTGAGAGTTACATCGCTATTCGTACAGATATCAGTGAAAGAAAGCGCTCTGAATTGGCTGAAAAGGCGAACAGGGAAAGACTTGAGCTTGTGTTTGAAAGTACTGGTGTTGGTATTTGGGAGTGGTCCGAAAAAACCAACCTTATTGAAGTTAATGAAAGCTGGGCGAATATCGCCGGTTTTCATGAAAACTCTTTTCAAATATTAAACTTCGAATCATGGTGTCACATGATCCACCCTGACGACCTTGAAAAATTTAATACCTCTTTATTTAACCACTTAAAAGATAACTCTATTAATTATGAATGTGAAATTCGTATTAGACATAAAAATGGCCATTGGTTATGGGTGTTGAGTAGTGGTCGAGCCGTTGACAGAAATGAAAATGGTTATGTCACTCGTATGATCGGTACATTACTCGATATTGATAAACTTAAGCGTAATGAAATCTTGCTGGTAGCAGCAAAAGACAGCGCTGAAGTTGCCAACCGCTCTAAAAGTGACTTTTTGGCCAGTATGAGTCATGAAATCAGAACGCCGCTTAATGGTGTAATCGGCATGCTCAGCCTGCTGGAAAAAAGTAATTTATCTCATGATCAAATACACAAACTGGTTCTTGCAAAGTCTAGCGCAGATTCTTTGTTAACCCTAATCAACGATATTCTCGATTTTTCTAAAATAGAAGCAGATAAACTTGAAATAGAAAGCATTAATTTTAATCTGTATGAAATGCTATCTCAAACAACCGAAGCGCTTGCTATTCGCGCTCATAGTAAAGGCGTTGATTTGATACTGGATGATACGGAAGTTGAGCACACCATGGTTAAATCTGATCCGGGAAGGATTAGACAAGTCATCAATAATCTGGTGGGTAATGCTATTAAGTTTACTGAATATGGGGAAATTGCAATTAAGGTTAAAACCGTTCCTTCCAGTGGCACTAAAGTAAAGTTAATCTGTACGATAACTGACACGGGTATTGGCATACCTCAGGACAAGCTAAATTCTTTGTTTGACAGATTTACTCAGGTTGACACCTCAACCACAAGAAAATATGGCGGCACAGGGTTAGGATTGGCCATCACCAAAAAACTTTGTCGCATTATGAATGGTGATGTTCAAGTCAGCAGCGTGGTAGGTGTGGGCAGTTCATTTGAGTTTCAAATAATGCTGGAAGAAGGATATCGCCAAAGTAAAGAAAGTACTCTGGCAAGCCTTAAAAAAGTTAATATTTTAATTGTGGATGATAGCCAAAAATCCGCCGAGGTTTTGCAAAAACATCTACAGAAACTTGGTGCTAACTGTAATTTTGTAACCAGTGCTCAAAAAGCCATTGCAATCATGGAGCAAAATCACTCAGTAGATGAAAGTTTTGATTTTGCACTTGTTGATATGTATATGCCTTCAATTGACGGCATTGAATTATGTAAAAAAATCAGAAGTGATAAGCGATTTGCCAACACTAAAATTATTTTGATGTCTCCCATTACTGAATCTGGGCTTGCTGAAAAAATCAAAAACTCCGGCTTTGCTGCATATACAACCAAACCTGTTGTTCTTCCAAATTTAATAAAAATTATTGATACTCTGGTCAATAAAGAATTTGATGCTTCAGCGGAAATGCTGACAACCGCCAATTTACTGAGAGAATCCAAAAATATCAAAGGTAACAATTGGCGTTGGCCGGAAAACTCACGTATTTTGTTAGTTGAAGATAATCATGTCAATCAGGAGGTTGCTATCGGAATACTCGATGAATTTAATATTTCTTGTGGTATTGCCGGCAACGGAATTGAAGCCCTGAATGAACTAAAATCTGCGCCTAGGGATGAGCCCTACACCCTCGTGTTTATGGATTGTCAAATGCCTGATATGGATGGTTATGAAGCAACACAGTTGATTCGGCAGGGGAATGCTGGCAAAAGCTATATCGATGTTCCTATCATTGCCATGACCGCTAACGCCATGCGTGGTGATAGAGAAAAATGTCTTAATGCCGGAATGTCTGATTATCTCACCAAGCCCATTGAGCCAGGAGCTATTTTGTCCGTATTGACCAAATATCTTAACGATAATCAAACAGCTAGCTCTGAAACCCATATTCAAACAAACGATGATAATGAGGTCGGTTTTGGTATTGATGAGGATATATGGGACATTGATGGTACGCTCCGACGAATTCTGGGCAAGGAAAAACTGTTGGTAACACTGATCCATTCCTTTTTAAAAGAGATGCCCAAAAGATTTAAGGAACTGGAAAGTGCAGAAGAAACGAATGACCATAAATCAATTTCTCTTGTTGCACATACCATAAAAGGTGTAGCAGCAAACCTTGGCGCCTTGAAATTACAAGCCACAGCCAAAACGCTTGAAGAAGAAACAAAAGAAAAAAACACCAAAAATTATTCCGAACTAATTGTCACCCTTAATAATGATTTCAGCACAGTAAAAAAACTTCTGGAGCAATATATTTCTGAAAAAGAAGAAGTAGAATCACCCAAAGAAGTTAATACTGTTGTGTTGGCCAAGGCATCTAAAAAGAAGTTATCT
>JAOUOC010000356.1 GCA_029880585.1 Gammaproteobacteria bacterium | reverse complement strand
CGGCCATAGACACTAGCTGCTTTTTTGAATAGACCTTAATCTTTGTGTAATGAACAGAGAAATGGTCAATAAAATAACCGCTCCGCCCTGATGGCTTGCTCCCAGAGTTACCGGAACATGATAGAGGATTGTCGCAATCCCAAGTCCAACCTGAATGAGCAACATGGCTATCAAGGCATAAGAAGCTATGGTTATTTCACGATTAATGTCCTGTTTGATGAGATAAACAGCAAATGCAGGAATAATTAATAGCAACAGGTATGCGAAAATCCTGTGGTTAAATTGAATGGTCACCATATTTTCAAACCAGTTCATCCAAAATGGCTGCATTTCATAAAGACCCGGTGGGATAAAACTATCACCCATTAATGGAAAGGTATTGTACACAAGTCCGGCTTTGGTACCAGCAACAAATCCACCAGTGGCAATCATAAACAGGATCAAACTGCTGACAATCACCGACCAGCGAGCAATTCTTAAATCTGAAAGACGGGCAGTGATTTTTTCAGGTGTCAGTAGTGTAAAAGCAACCCACAACATATAACCGTATAGCAAAACAGCGGCCATTAAATGAGCAGTAAGTCGGTATTGACTGACTCTGGGGTTATCAACAAGACCACTTTTAACCATAAACCAGCCCAGCACGCCTTGAAGTCCGCCCAGAACAAACAAAATGAGCATCTTTGGAATTAATGGCTTGGCAATGGTACCTCTTATCCAGAAAATAATTAACGGCACAATAAACACCAAACCAATTAAACGACCTAGTAATCGATGAAAATACTCAAAATAAAAGATAGATTTAAAACCTTCCAGCGTCATGCCAATATTAACTTTTTGATATTCTGGAAACTGCTTGTAGCGCTCAAAAACTTCCATCCACTCAATCTCTGACGTGGGTGGAAATATGCCCATCAGCGGCTTCCAGTCGACCATTGAAAGTCCAGACACTGTCAATCGAGTGACGCCGCCTAAAATAATCATACAAAAAACGACGACAGATACAGCAATAAGCCAGTAAGCTACCATTTTATTATTTTGCTGAAGATTTGAGTTTGTCATTGTAAATAACCTGAATTAATGGGAGTTAATATTAATGATGATTGTGATGATCATGCTGGTCATCATTTTCTGTTGTTGGCATTTTACTTACCACAAAATATACTGCAATTTCTTCCTTGTTAGCAAAATGTAAAATTACCTCAACTTCTTGCCCCAATGTCAAAGGCTGTTTAATACCCATAAACATAAGATGCAAACCTTTGGGTTGAAATATCACTTCACTATTGGGTTTTATAGTTAATTCTTTAACGGGCATCATCGAGTATTTATCATCTTTTATTTGGGTTTCATGGATACTGATATCATCAGAAATACTGCTGCTGATCCCTGTTAATATATAGGTGTTTTCACTTTTATTTTGCAAAACAAAATAGCCGGCAGAGTTATTACTGACTGGTGGCGGCAATCGAATCCACGGTGCCTGAATTTCAATATCGTTTGTTGACTCTGTGATTGCATAGGCTAGTTGTGAAAATATAATTAACAACAATGTAGCAAATGTTTTGATGGGATTAATGGAAAACAAATTTAAAAGACACCGAATACGCATGAGGATTTTACCCGAGAAAATGAACCTGACTTTACGGGGGCAGAATATATACCTTTCTGAGGATTTTATCCAGTCTATCAGTTGATAACTTTTATTTAGATTAGTGCTGAAATAGGTTACTATTGTCAGGTCTTTATATTAACAAGGTCAGCCTGGATACCTTTCATGTCGGACAAACCCGAAAACAAGTCAGATCCGTTTTACCAAAGAGAAGCTCAAAACTATAAAAAACCGATACCCAGTAGAGAGTATATTTTACAGTGCTTGTCATCTGCAGGTGGACCACTGAAATTCAAAGCGATTCAAAATAAACTAGGATTGTTTGATATTGAGGATGAGGTTGCACTAAGTCGTCGTTTGGCCGCTATGGAACGAGATGGTCAAATCATAAAAGATCGAAAAAGCGCATACGGTTTACCAGACAAGATGGATTTGATTAAAGGCACCATTGAAGGGCATCGAGATGGCTATGGTTTCTTTATTCCAGATTCCAGCAAGCATAAAACAAAAGACAAAAAAGACTGGTTTATTTCTGCACGCGAGATGAGAAAGGTTTTTCCCGGTGAGCGAGTGCTGGTAAGAGAAAAAACGCAACATCGGGATGGGCGCATTGAAGCCAGCATTGTCGAAGTTTTAGTAAG
>JAOUOC010000095.1 GCA_029880585.1 Gammaproteobacteria bacterium | reverse complement strand
TGGTAAGGTTGATACACATTATATAGAAGGTATTGCCAAGGTTGAAGATGCAATGGTGGTACTACTGGATTTAGGTAAATTGGTTAATTTGGAAGAACTCAGCGGTAGCTAGAGATTAGTAAATATTGGAGAAAAAATATGGGCGCAGTAATGGATAAAGACGTTGACTATGATGAAGGAATGGATGGTTCATTCCTCGATGAAATGAAAGGTGCGTTGGACAATGCAACAACTGCCATCATGATGGTTAATAATGATCTGGAAATTACTTACATTAATAATGAGTCATTGAAATTATTGTCTGGTCTTGAAAATGAATTTCAAGCCAACTGGCCAGGTTTTAAAGGCAGCAAAGAATATTTGATGGGACAGTGTATTGATCAGTTCCACAAAGACCCTAGCCATCAACGTAAGTTGTTGGGAGATCCGAATAATTTGCCCTATCGTTCCGGATTTGTAGTAGGTGATGTTCATGTTCAGCTGGATGTTTCAGCACGATTTGATTCTAATGGTAATTATCTGGGTGCAACACTTGAATGGGCTGACATCAGTGAGCAAGTAGCCGCAAATGATCAAATAGCTCGATTAAAAGGTGCGGTTGAAGGTTCGCAAACTGCTATGGTGATGATTGACAGAGATTTGTGTATTACCTATGCCAACCCGGCTTCTATGAAGTTATTTGAAAGTTTGCAGGATACGCTCACTTCCATATGGCCTGATTTCAAATTATCAGAAGATTATTTGATGGGCAAATGTATTGATGATTTTCATAAAAATCCGGCACATCAAAGGAAATTACTGGCTGATCCCAAAAATTTACCATACAGCACCAATATCCAGCTAGGCGAGCATACCATCGAGTTAAATGTGTCAGCTATTCTGGATGCGTCAGGTAATTATGTGGGATCCAGCCTTGAATGGTCCGATGTAACTGAAAGAGAAAAATCAAGCAATGCAGTGGCGAGACTTCAGGGTGCGATTGAAGGTTCGCAAACTGCAATGGTTATGATTGACAGAGATTTGTGTATTACTTATGCAAATCCTGCTTCTATGAAGTTGTTCGAAAGCCTGCAGGATACGCTGACTTCCATATGGCCTGATTTTAGGTTATCAGAAGATTATTTAATGGGTAAGTGTATTGACGATTTCCATAAAAATCCGGCTCACCAACGTAAATTATTGTCTGATCCTAAAAACTTGCCATATAACACCAAGATTAAATTGGGTGATCACACTATTGAGTTAAATGTATCTGCCATTATGGATGCAGCTGGTAATTACGTAGGTTCAGGACTGGAATGGTCTGATATAACCAAACAGGAAGCCAACGCCAAAGAAGTGGGAAGGCTGGTTTCTGCAGTTCAAGGTATGACAACCAATTTGATGATGGCTGATCCTGATGGCACGATTAATTTTATGAATCCTTCAGTGATAGAAATGCTGAAACGTCGTGAGGATGCACTGAAGAAAGTACTTCCCGGCTTCTCTGTAGATAAAATTATTGGTAGTAATTATGATAGTTTCCATGCCAATCCGGCGCACCAGCAAAAATTGTTAAAACCGGAAAATCTGCCTTATGAATCCAGTATTAGAGTTGCGGATTTAAGTTTTGATTTAAAAGCAGTAGCTCTAAGAGATAGTGAAGGTAGACATTTAGGTTCAGCTGTTGAATGGATTGATACCACCGAAGCGGTCAGAGCGCAGGAGCAAGTTGAGCAAATTGTCGCTTTGGCTACTCAGGGAGAACTCAATGAAAGACTTGATACTTCCGAATTCCGTGGTTTTATGAAAAATTTGGCAAGCGGTATCAACAGCATGCTGGATACTGTTGTTGAGCCGATTGAGCAATGTCAACAAGTGCTGGAAGAAATGGCAGCTGGTGGTTTGCAAAGAAGGATGGACGGTGAGTATCACGGGTTGTTTAATCGCTTACAAACTTCTATTAATTCTACCATTGATAATCTGAAAAATATGGTAGCAGAAATTATGGAAGCATCCAGTCATGTTTCTACTTCGGCACAGGAAATTTCTCAAGGTAATACAGACTTAAGTCAACGTACTGAAGAGCAGGCATCCAGTCTGGAAGAAACAGCTTCAAGTATGGAAGAATTAACTACAACAGTAAAAGAGAATGCTGAATCGGCGAACAAGGCGAATCAGCTAATGACAACCACAATGAGAATTGCAGAAAGTGGTGGTTCCGTGGTGAGTGAAGCAATTGATGCGATGAAAGAGATCAATAACGCTTCAAGGGAAATTTCAGACATCATTGGTGTGATTGATGAGATTGCCTTCCAGACTAATCTGTTAGCCTTGAATGCTGCGGTTGAAGCGGCCAGAGCCGGTGATCAGGGTAGAGGATTTGCGGTTGTAGCTGCCGAGGTTAGAAATCTGGCGCAACGTAGTGCCAGTGCGGCAAAAGATATTAAATCACTTATCAGCAACAGTGTGACCAAGGTGGATCAAGGTAGCCAGTTGGTGGACGATTCAGGTCAAAAACTGAGTGAAATTGTCGAATCAGTCAGAAACGTGACTCAACTGGTGAAAGAAATTTCCAGAGCCAGTGAAGAGCAGGCTTCTGGTATTCAGGAAGTTAATCAGGCTGTATCACAAATGGATAATATGACTCAGCAAAACTCCGCATTGGTTGAAGAAGCGGCAGCATCGGCAGAATCGCTCAATGAACAGGCCAGCAGTTTGGTTGAATTGATGAGCTTCTTTAAAACAGGGGAAGAAAGTGGACGAAAATCCGCAGATATCGTTTCACCTGTTAAAGCTAAAGCTGCAGACTCCAAAACTTCAGCAAAAACATCACGCAAAGCTGCTGCCAGTGATGATGAATGGGAGGAGTTCTAGTAGTAATCAGATAATGTGTTAGTCAGACGTGATGATTTGATTTTTTTTGACCTTGTTGTTAAATCAAATACCAGGAAGGCGTTTTTTAAGGTGAGCTGTAAATCAGACAGGAGCAAGAACTATTTATGTTAAATGCACAAAAATCATTGGTTGATAAAGAGTTTGTTTTTACCCAACAAAACTTCGATCAAGTTGTAAAGTTAATCAATGACCTGTCTGGTATTTGTCTTACCGAGAGAAAAGTTGATATGGTGTACTCGCGTTTGGCTCGACGCATCAGATTACATGGTTTAAACGATTTTGACAGTTATCTTGCTTTTGTTTCCGATAATCAGGAGGAGCAAGTTAACTTTATTAATTCGCTAACCACCAACCTCACGCATTTTTTTCGAGAGAACCATCATTTCGAATATTTGAAAAATACGTATTTCCCCGAAATGTTCAAAAATAATCAGCGCAAGATCAGGTTTTGGTCCGCGGGCTGTTCAACTGGAGAAGAACCTTACACACTGGCAATGCTTTGGCACAAATTACAGGACAAGCCTAAATATGCCGATTTCAAGATATTGGCAACAGATTTGGATACCAATGTTCTGGATAGTTGTCGTCAGGGAATTTACTCTGATGACAAGCTAAAGCCGGTTGGCAGTGAGTATAGAGGCTTTTTTAAGCATACCAGTGTTTGTAAGCCTGACGAAAAACAGATCAATCCAAAGTTACAGGAAATTATCTTTTTTAAACAACTCAATTTAATGGATGAATGGCCAATCAGCGGACCGCTTGATTTGGTAATTTGTCGTAATGTATTAATTTATTTTGACAAGCCAACGCAAAAGCGTCTGGTTGAAAGATTTACCGAACTGATCCGTCCGGGTGGTTGTTTAATGTTAGGACACTCTGAAAACCTGAGTGCTGATAAAGCAGCTCTTAAAGCAATTGGTAAAACGATTTACAGGAAAGAATAATGGCATTTAGTAGAGAAAATTTACCTTCCTGTTGGCAAGAATTTAACCATATAAATCGTTATTGGGACAAACATACCGGCATGTCCACGGCAAAGATATTGCCTGGTGAGTTTTATGTAACACCTCATAATGAAGCTATCACAACTATTCTGGGTTCTTGTATTTCAGCTTGCATTAGAGATCCAAAGGCGGGAATAGGCGGTATGAATCACTTTATGTTACCTGTAAGCGGTGATCAGGACGACATCACTGATTTGAGTAATGCAGCCAGATACGGCAACTTTGCGATGGAACAAATGATTAATGATATTCTCAGAAATGGTGGAATAAAAAGAAACCTTGAAGTCAAAATTTTTGGTGGTGGCAAAGTGATGAAGGGAATGATGGATGTTGGAAAAAGAAACATTCAATTTGCTCGAGAATATCTTGAGTTGGAAGGACTCAAGGTTGATGCAGAAGATGTTGGCGGGTTGTATCCGAGGAAGGTCATGTATATCCCCAAAACCGGCAAGGTTTTGATGAAGAAATTGTATAACAGACACAACGGTACCATTGAATCTCGTGATGAAAAATATTTGAGTCAAATCACTAAGCAGGATGTCAGTGGTGATGTTGAGTTGTTTGGATAGTGAATCATTTTTTTTGAAAATGGCATTTGAAACAAGTGAGGATAGATATTTTGTATGGCTGGTAAAAAAGTAAGAGTTTTGATCGTTGATGATTCTGCTTTTATCAGAGTATTGTTAACGCAAATTCTTGAAAATCATGAAGATATTACTGTTGTTGCTACAGCTGAAGATCCTTATGATGCGAGAGATAAAATCAAAAAATACAAGCCAGATGTGATAACGCTTGATGTTGAAATGCCAAAAATGGATGGTCTAACTTTTCTTAAAAACATCATGCGCCTTCATCCGTTACCAGTTGTTATGGTTTCTACACTGACACAAGCGGGTGCAGATATAACCATGCAGGCGTTAAATTTAGGTGCTTTCGATTTTGTTGGCAAACCTTCAACCGAGGTGAAGGAAAAGCTAAATGAGTTATCCGATGAGCTGACAGAGAAGGTTATAGCTGCTTCCAGGTGTAATATAAAGGCACTGGAAAAAGAGGATATTGAGGCTCAAACTGTTAAGTCAGGCAAGTATAGCGAAAACTATGAATTGATTGCCGTTGGTGCTTCAACAGGTGGAACAGAGGCAATATATTCTTTGGTTTCACGCTTGCCAACCGATTTGCCACCAATTGTAATGGCACAGCATATTCCGGATGTTTTCTCTACATCTTATGCCAAACGTCTTGACCGGGAATGTAAAATTTCTGTTATGGAAGTGAGAGGGCCTCAAAAGCTGGAATTTGGCCATGCTTATCTTGCTCCTGGACATATGCATATGCAGGTCAAAAGAAAATCCGATGGACTGTGGGCATATCTGACAGACGGCGAACCTGTTAATCGACATAAACCAGCTGTCGATGTACTATTTGACTCGGTGCTTGATACGGTTAACGACAAATGTATGGCTGCGCTCTTGACCGGAATGGGTCAGGATGGTGCAAAGGGATTATTGCGTTTAAAAGAGGCTGGTGCTCACACGATTGCACAGGATGAAGAGTCCAGTGTGGTGTGGGGTATGCCAGGTGCAGCTGTTAAGCTCGGCGCAGCAAAGAAAATTATTAGTTTACAAAAATTACCTGACTATATGGTGTCTAATTTATAGTTAACTTTTTTATAAAAAAATTAGTGAAATGGTAAAGATTGCTCTATGCTTATAGGTAATCGTTATAGACAATTGGTTTTTGAAGTTTGTTCGAACATATAAGAGGATAGAAACATGTCAGTTGCTTCAGCGCTTTCTTCGGATGGAAAGGTACTTACAATCAGTGTTAATGGTCGTTTTGATTTTAGTGCCCATCAGGCTTTCAGAGAAGCTTATGAAAATCTTGATTCTACCCCGACGGAAATTGTGGTAGATATGGTTGACACAACCTATTTGGATAGTTCTGCTTTGGGTATGTTGCTTTTGTTAAGAGATCATGCAGGAGGTGATTCTTCAAATATTGTTTTAAGAAACTGTAATGAAGATATCAAGAAAATTCTGGCTATTTCAAATTTTGAGCAGCTATTCAAAATTTGAATTGAGAGTTGAAAGCTCGTCAATACAAATAACATGAATAAAGGTCAGCTATAAAATGCTGGCACAGGAAGAAAACTGGCAGGATTCTTACTGGTGGTTTTTAGATTATAGGAATTAAAACTGAAGCTCAATTATTTTGAAAATCTTAATTGTTGATGATAATAAAGTAGAACGCCTCATCCTTCTAAAGGTATTGCAGCAAGAGGGACATCAAGTTATCGAAGCGGAAACCGGCACTCAGGCGATCGAAGCATTCTTTGAACATTCCCCCTCGCTCGTTTTCCTTGATGTTCTCATGCCTGACATCGATGGCTATGAAGTCGCATCAAAGATCAAAAGTGCTGAAAATAGCATGTGGGTACCGATCATCTTTTTGACGTCATTAACAGATGCTTATGATCTGGCTAAATGTATTGAGTGTGGTGGAGATGATTTTGTATCAAAACCGATTAACCCTATTATCATCAAAGCAAAAGTCAATGCTTTTTCCAGAATATCCAACCTTTACGAAACCATTGAAAAACAAAAAAGAGAAATACAGTTTCATAATGATCATTTGATCCAGGAGCAGGAAGCCGCAAAGCGAATTTTTAATAATATTGCTCACCGTGGTTGTCTGGGAGCCAAAAACATTAACTATCATTTATCGCCTATGTCGATCTTTAATGGTGATCTAATGTTGGCTACAGAAACTCCGATGGGAAGCGTAAGATTATTATTGGCTGATTTCACCGGGCATGGTTTGCCTGCCGCTATTGGTGCTCTCCCCACTTCAGAAATATTTTATGGTATGAGTCTTAAGGGTTATGCCGTATCAGATGTGATGATGGAAATTAATAGCAGGTTGCATCGAGTACTGCCCAGAGGAATTTTTTGCTGTGTGATCACTGCTGAAATAGATCCTTTCGACAAGACGATCACCGTATGGAATGCGGGTGCGCCAGAAGCCTACGTTATAGATATGGAAAATGAAAATATTGAATTAATACATTCAAATCATTTGCCTTTAGGAATTACCTCTCCACTCAACTTTAAATATGAGCCGACAGTTATTGCCTTTAGCGAAAACCATAAGTTTCTGGCCGCTACTGATGGCATTATTGAGGCAACTAATAGCGATGGTGATATGTTCGGTGGTGACAGGATCCTTGAAACAATCAAAAGCAACATCAGTCAACCTAATCTTTGTGAGACCCTGATCAATCAAATTGTAGTTTACACCGAAGATGCAGATCAGGGCGATGATCTGAGTCTGGTTGAAATTACCATGCCTGAGGTCAGCTTGCAGGATGAGGTACAAAAACATAAATCTCAAGCTCAGACTGGTACTCTGGACTCTGCATTTAGTATGTGTTTGCGTGGCAAATCATTGGGTAAGTTCGATCCGGTACCCATGATCCTTCAGAATCTGGTTGAATGCAGAGAGTTAATTAACCACAGAACCAGATTATTCACAATTCTGTCCGAGTTGTTCAATAATGCACTTGAACATGGTGTATTGGGTCTGGATTCAGCCATTAAAAATGACAAAGATGGTTTTGCAAAATATTATCAACTGAGAACCGATAAATTGACTAAACTTAAAGAAGGATTTGTTGAAGTCAAATTTGATCATCGTCCTTTGGATGAGGGTGGTGAAGTAGTTTTTGACGTTATTGGAACCGGTAGCGGTTTTAATTTGGAAGAAGTTCTTAACAAGCCAAAAAATTCATTCAGTGGTAGAGGTTTGCCTTTGCTTATGGATTTGTGTCATTCACTGGAATGTTTTGATGAGGGAAGACACGTGAAAGCTGTGTACCGTTGGAATGTTGAAGATTGATATTGCAAAAAACGAAGGAATTGATAATGAGTAGCTATATTGACAGTAATGCACTTGATGAATTAAGAATTTTGATGGGTGATGAGTTAAAGTTACTTTACGAAACCTTTCTGGAGGACGCAACTGCCAAAGTGCAACAACTGGAAGGCGTTGCTGCCGAGCAGGATTTCGATAAAACCGGAAGGCTTGCTCATAGTTTGAAGGGGAGCAGTAGAAACATCGGAGCCTTTTATTTATCAGATCTGTGTGAATCGTTGGAAAAATCCGCAAAGATAGAAAGTTCAGATAACTGGAAATTTCTGATATCTGACATAAAAGATTCTTTTGAAAGAACGGCTGCTGAAATTAATCATTCAATTCTGCAATAAAATTTCTATAAGTATTTACCTGTATTAGAAAAGTCTTTTCATAAACAAATTATAAATTATCATTAAATTAATCTTTTATAAAATTGGCATCTTGCTTGCATTGACAATGACTAATCAAGTTCAACAGGTGAGCGAATATAATGCCAACCGGAAGTAATGCTGTTTTTCAATTTTTGTCTGAGTCAACAAATGTAGCTCAGTCGTCAAAAGGTCGTACTAATTCCACCAGTATCAGGCAAGATCAAACCCGTGAAGCAGCCGACAGGAAAGCCTTTAATCAATATATCCAGCAATTGGAAGAACAGTTTAAAGTTGGCAGCCAACAGGGAAGACGGAATTTAAATCTGTTGACAGGGAGTATTGAGCGAAACCAGCTGTTAAATTTAGAAGATAATGATGTGGCAAACTTTACCCTTGATAGCGGTAAATTATTTCCTGTAGTTACCCTTTCAGGTCAAATTGATGAAATAAAGTTACCCGATGAAAATGCGTTAAATCAACTGAATGACTGGTTAGTTATGACTGGCTCTACAAGAGATATAATAAGTGATCAAAGTTTGCAGCTGCCGATTGAAGTGAAAATTCAGCAATTAAACGACAAGCAGATTTTAGCATCGGATATTGCCTTTAATGGAAAGCTAGGAGTATTACAGAAAAATCTGACAAAAACTGGTGGAACTGTCTTGGGGTCGGTTACATTAAATAATCCTGAACTGGAAAAACCTGTTGTTGATGAGAAACTACCATTGCAGGGTAAAAATGCGTTATTTGATGATTTTGATAAATCTGTTTTTAAAGATGATAAAGCCAAAAG
>JAOUOC010000094.1 GCA_029880585.1 Gammaproteobacteria bacterium | reverse complement strand
AGTTGCGAGTTGCGAGTTGCGAGTTGCGAGTTGCGAGTTGCGAGTTGCGAGTTGCGAGTTGCGAGTAATTATTTTCTATTAACTACCAACTTCAAACTATTAACTATAAACTGCTGCCTATTAACTATTAACTAAAAAGTTTTAATGTCCAGACAACCACAACATGACTTTTACAATCTCACACCAGACGCAGTTCTTGATGCGCTGGAGGCCATTGGGTTTGAACCTGAAGCCGCACTATTGGGATTGAACAGTTATGAGAATAGAGTTTACCAGTATCGTGATTATGCCAATCACCGTTTTGTGGTGAAATTTTATCGTCCTAATCGTTGGACAGATGAGCAGATTCTGGAAGAGCACGAGTTTTGTCATGAATTGGTTGAAAATGAAATTCCGGTTGTTGCACCGATAAAAATTCAGGGAAAGAGTCTTTTTTATCACAATAGTTATCGGTTTTCAGTTTTTCAAAGTCATGGTGGCAGGTCGCCCAATCTGGATGATGAAGATACAAGAAAATGGCTGGGTCGCTATTTGGGCAGAATTCATTGTCTGGGGGAATCAAAGCCATACAGCCATCGACCTGAATTAAATCTGGATAATTTTGCACGTCAAAGTCTCGACTATCTTTTAACTCATCAATTTTTGCCAGCCCATGTTGAAGAATCCTACCAGACTATCGCACAACATATTATTGATGCCTGTCAGGAAATTTTCGACCGAATGAGTCATATTCAAATTCTACGCCTGCACGGTGATTGCCATCCATCGAATGTGATGTGGACAGACGATGGACCTCATTTTGTTGACTTTGATGACAGTCGCATGGGGCCTGCGGTGCAGGATATCTGGATGTTGATCAACGATAAAGAGGACAGAAAACCTCTGGATGATATTTTAACCGGCTACGAGGATTTTCGTGAATTTAATGATGCGGAACTTAAACTAATCGAACCATTAAGAGCCATGCGTATGATTCACTACAGCGCATGGTTGGCGAAAAGATGGGCTGATCCCAGCTTTCAAATGAATTTCCCCTGGTTTGATTCCAACCGATACTGGGAAGAGCAAATTTTATATCTGCGAGAACAATTTGCAGAGATTCAAAATCAATAATCCCTGCACAAACGCTTTACCCTGTTATGCCTATTATTATATCTACTGTTTCTTCTCGTAGCTTAAACGCCCCATCTTATTCATTAAGAGATCTTGTGCTTCAGCTGACTTTAAAGCAGGCATCAAACTTTCAGGTATCTTTAAATACATCCCCAGCTGAGTAAATGCACCACGATTCACTTCGCAACCATGCCCCACACCAATTCTTACAGCAACTCGACTGCCATTGAGATGATGAAAGGCAAAAGATCCCAACATGAAATCGTAAATAGCATAATCACAACCACCATCGGCCATACTAAACAAGTCTTTCAAATTGTTCGGTACTTTGCCTTTTAACGTATTTTGGATAACGCCATCCTTCATAAGCGCCTCAAAAATTTCATTTTCGTCAAAAATATCTTTTAAACTAACCTTCTTTCCAGTTGTTATATCAATGGTTTCAAAAGTCTTATATTGATAAGGGTGTGCTGCCCCCATGCAGTATCCTCCCCCCTGTTTTTCAACTGAAACATAATTGCCTACAATTGAAATCACGCGCCCCTGAAAAAAGGTTTCTTCACATCGGTCATCAGGATGATCAACATAAATAATTTTCTCGCCTGCAACAGCAAGGTTTTTGCTCCAACGAATATTCCATTCGGTTTCCTGATAATTGGTTTTAGCATAAAAAACTTTTTCCTGAGTACTTACTTCCATAATTGATTGTGCGTTGACACCAGTAGACATTAAGCTAAAACTTAAAAATAGAATGGTTATTATTTTTGACATAATTGTTACTCCTGCCTTTTTGTTATTGATCCAAGCATTTATATCGCTTAAACAGATATTTATCAATTAATTTCTTGTTCAGTTTACATTCATCTTGGATATGTAGAATTACAATTACCTCTTTGACAAGGTATGCTCCAAACTAAATGGGAGCTTTCTCCATCGGCAGGTTGTATTCAGACCTGCCTTTTTTTTATAATGATAAAAATCCTTAACCCATTAAGCTCCTTTCATGCCCAGTCTATTATTTAAACTCAACAATGTCCCCGATGACGAAGCAGACGATATTCGTCAAATGCTTAGTGATGCCGATATTGAATTTTATGAAACAGATTCTGGCCCTTTTGGACTTTCCTTTGCCGGTATCTGGATTGTCGATGACCACGAATTGGCACAAGCTCAGACTTTATTGGATGAATACCAGCAAAATAGAGCCCGATTGGCCAGAGAAGATTATCAAACACGAAAAGAAAATGGTGAAATAAGGAGTTGGTGGCAACAGGTCCTTGACTCACCCGTTCGCTCGATAGCCGCCTTATTTTTTATTTTACTGATCCTCTATTTGACCCTATCCCCCTTTTTATCACTGGGAAAGTAATAGTAAGCTGATTAAATGCTGATAAATATTAGCTGTATACTTTTAGCGTCTTTCAAACCTTATTTTGCTAATTTTTTTTATCTCGTTCACATTACTTGAAGTTTTACTAGGCTTAATAGGTCAATTTCGGTAAGATTGGTATAAAATACGATATGAAGTATTAAGTTTAATTCACTGAAATTGATCAACATATATCAATCACGCTGGAGCGTAAGGAAACCATGTCACCTACTGGCACTGTACAATCACTGGATATGATACTTGAGGATGTATCAGCTGAGATCAATTTATCCATAAATGCGTTGGATCAATACTCCAAAGCTCCTGATGATCCAAAAACATTAGAAAAATGTAATCAGCATCTTGATAAGCTAAGAGGGGTTTTCACCTTGTTAGAAATGAGTGGTGCTATTCGGCTGATTGCGGATACAAAAACTTTGTTATCGGGATTGAGCGAACGCAGCGAGGATACCCGTCGTGATGTGCTGGAAACCATTTCACTTGCACTTGCCAGATTAATGCGTTACACGGAACACGTCAGTAACAAACCTTACGATTTGCCACAACTTTTATTAGGTTCTATCAACCATGTTCGTGCTGCAAATCATTTACCACAGTTAGGCGAGTCAGTATTTTTCAAATATAACAGTAATTTGATCCGCGACGATAAAGACCCAACTTTTATTGAACAACGCATTCCAGCCTATCATTCCCGCCGACATAGACAAATGTATCAAATGGGTTTGATTGAGGTGTTAAGACAAACCAACATTGGTGGTGGTCTCAAAATCATGCAAAAGGCGGTGAATAAACTGGATAAAGACCATTTGATTTATGATGCACCCAATCTGTGGTGGATTGCACAAGGCATGTTGGATGCCTTTATCAGTCAGGAACTTAATATCAATAAAAATCGGCTTAAAATCTTTTCCAGACTAGATCGCCAAATCAAAAGAGCTGAAACAAACTCGGCTGAATCCAGTGAAGATGCAAAGCTTGAATTGGGTTTGCTGGAAAAAGAAATGCTGTATCTTGCCTGGATTGGAGCTGGTAACAGTGATTTAATTGATTCAGTTTTATCTCATTACGATCTTGAAAAAGCACCCTATAGTGATAAGAAAATCAGAGAAGAAGCAGAAGAGCTAAAAGGTCCAAGTGCCTCTGCCTTTAACTCAATTACCGAAGCACTGCTGGAAGAAATTACGGCAATTGAAGAAAATATGCATTTGCATAAAAACAGCCAACATGAATTGACGCGACTTGATGATGTACTGAAACAATTGACCAATTTAAGTAACCTGCTTAAAGTCATGCAAATTGATGATCAGGTAATCAAAATAAAGGTCGGTCTGGATCTGTTACAGCAGGCAATTGATGAAAAAACCAACTTAAATGAAAAAAATACCAACATTTTATTTATTGTGCTTGATGGCATTCGTAATGCGCTGGAAAATTCCGAATTCAGACAGTTAACCAAAGGTGAATCTGATGGTAGCAAATTGTCTTCTGAAGAAATGAAAATTTGCGATGAAACCCATAAGCGAATTAAAGATCTGATTGCCAAATTTACCGATTTTGTTGCCAATGGAAATGACACCAGTATGCTTGCTGATATCAAGCCTATGCTTGAAAATATTCGTTCCGGTTTTGAGCAACTTCAGGTGAAACAGGTATCTTCAGTCATTGATGGCAGTGTAAACTTTATCAACCAACTCACATCATCTCCTCCTGATCAAATCAGTCAGGGATCAATTGAATTGTTCGCTGACATTATTGGTAGTCTGGAGTTTTATCTCGAAACCCTTAAAGTAACAGCTACACCTAGCAAACAAATTCTGGAATTCTCTGAATCCAGTCTTGAACAATTACTTGAAAGTTAATTAATAATAATTGTTATTCAGTTTTTATTAAGTTTGTTCTGCAATAATCGACATTGAAAATTCTGAACAGAGGGTGGATTTCATGTCAACAATCAAATTATCTATTGTCAGCTTATTGCTGATATTGCTTTCTTTCAACTTAAAAGCCGAAAAAGCCGGTTTTTATTATTCCTACGAAGGCAATGCTACTGACTCAATTTACAGTTTTGGTGTCAATGTCCTTGAAGAACGTAATGATTTTCAGGTATCTCTGGGATCTTCAATAAATTTTTCTCAAATATTAACTTCCGACAATCTTTTTGAAGAATATACTTCATGGGAAGGTCATGTAAAATTTGGTTATTTTTCTAGTATTATTCTTTATGCTGAGTTTGGCATAGATATCGGTGAGTTGCTTATTTATGACCTAAAACACGACTCTGGCATTCAAACTACATATACCAATCAGGATCCCTATAATGAAAATACCGATGGTGTTGATTCTTATATTGGCTTTGGCACTGGCTTCCAACTAAAAGATTTAAGTGTTGAAGCATTTGTCAGATTAAGAGAAATTGACAGCCTTAATTGGGAAGCACAATCTCATGTGTTTTCCGGGGTAAAGTTTGCTGTTACTTTCTAGAATTTAACACCTGCCATGACATGTTTTTCATCATCAAATGGCATTAATCGATATCTGATTGGTCTGTTATTCGGCTTGAAGAAGTGCTACTGTTGTATCTAACATACGATTGGAAAAACCCCACTCATTATCGTACCAAGCCATCACCTTAACCAGATTACCATTGACACTGGTCTGCTCAGCATTAAAACAACAGGATGCAGGATGGTGGTTAAAATCAATTGAAACCAGAGGCTCATCATTATAATGAATGATTCCCTTCATTTCCTTTTGAGTGGCATCGTAAATTAATTGATTAACTTCTTTAGCATTCGTTTGTCGTGCTGATACAAAGTTTAAATCCACCAAAGAAACATTGGCTGTTGGTACACGTATGGCCAACCCATCCAATTTTCCTGCCAATTCAGGCATAACAATACCAACCGCCTTGGCAGCACCGGTTTTGGTCGGAATCATCGACATGGCAGCAGCTCTTGAACGATAAATATCCTTATGTGCCGTATCGAGAAGTTGCTGATCGTTAGTATAAGCATGAACCGTTGTCATAAATCCTCTCTCAATTCCAATGGCATCATTTAAAACTTTTGCCATTGGTGCGAGGCAATTGGTGGTACAGGAAGCATTGGAGATAATCTGGCAATCTTTTGTTAGCAAATGGTGATTTACACCATAAACGATGGTTGCATCAACATCTGTTCCTGGTGCAGAAATTATCACTTTTTTTGCCCCTGCTTTAAGGTGCATACCAGCTTCTTCTCTTGTTTTAAATCGACCGGTACATTCATAAACCACATCAACTTCTAAATCAGACCAGGGTAAATTTTCCGGATTTTTTTCCGAGCAAATGACAATCTTTTCATTTCCAATTACCATTTTGTTTTCTTCCAATTCAACATCGAACTTGAATCTACCATGCACAGAATCATAGCGTGTTAAATGCACATTGATTTGCGCATCGGCCAGATCATTAATAGCAACAATCTGAAATTTCTGGTTTCGGTTTGATTCATAGATGGCTCGAAGAATATTTCTTCCGATACGTCCATAGCCATTAATTGCAACTTTTATCATTTTCTTTCCTTTATGGTTTTACAATTGACTGGCTATTTTTGCCAATCGCATGATTTCAGGCCAATTTCTGGCTTCAATACTTTCTGCTGGCAACATCCAGCTCCCACCCACACAAACAACATTATTTAATTCAAGATAATCACTGGCACTGTTCTCATTAATACCACCAGTTGGACAAAACTGAATTTGCGGTAAAGGTCCCGCAACAGATTTCAGCAGTTTGACACCACCAACAGCATCTGCCGGAAAAAGCTTCTGATACAAAAAACCAGACTCAAACAAATTCATCATTTCGCTCGGTGTTGCCACACCAGGCAACCAGTTACATTTGAGAGAAGTAGCATATTCAATTAACGGGGTTGTTGAGCCAGGGCTGACACAAAAGTCAGCGCCTGCTTCGGTCGCTTGCTGCATATCCAGGGGGGAAATAACTGTTCCAGCCCCCACAGAAACGAGAGGAAAGCGCTCCTTTATCTGCTTTATAGCGTCCAATGCAACAGGCGTTCTCAAGGTGATTTCGAGTACATTTAAGCCCCCATCAATCAGGGATTCTGCCAAAGGTAGTGCGGATTGAATATCATCAATCCTGATAACGGGGATCACTTTACTTCTGCTTAATATATCCAACATAAATTTCTGCCTTTTTATTTCGCCCAGTAGATTTCAACAGGCACGCTTGATTGGTTCAAAACTGCGGCTATGGGCAATTTCTCGGGATCATTTTGCTGAATGGCATTATCAACAACCGCCATTTTTTTCTCGCCAGTGATCAATACAATCACCAGATTTGTCTTTAACAAACGATTCAAGGTCAATGACATGCGATGACGGTATTCACCAGCGACTTCACTCTTGCCAGCATCAATAGCCACGCAATTGAGAATTTTACTATTCAGCCCATCTTTCAATTGAGGGCTTTCCGGAAACAGGGATGCAAAATGCCCATCTTCGCCCATGCCGATTAGTGTCACTACCGTGGGTTTGGCATTTCGTTTGATCTCATTTTCTATTTCAGCTTGACCGTCAAAAGGTGTTTCCGCGCTGTTTTTCAAACTCAGTATTCTGGCTTTTTCGGCTTGATCGATCTGTAAACTCTGCTCAATCAATTTAAAGTTACTGGCCTCATGATCACTGCTTATCCATCGCTCGTCTGAAGGAATGATCTGGATTTTTTCCCAGTTGAGTTCTTTTTGGCTGAGCAGATTAAACACAGGTTTGGGTGTACTACCACCCGGAACAATCAGTGAAGCCTCAGCATTTCCTTTCAGAAAGCTGATTAACTCATCAGAGATTCTGTCTGACACTGCCTGATAAAGCGGCTCACGGTTGTCAAAAATATATTTTTTCATAACTTTTATGCCTGATAGTCAAACCAGGTTTGACCCTGTTTTTTAAACAGCTTATCGGCTTTCTTCGGCCCCATGGTTCCTGCCTTGTAATATTCCAGTGAATCATCATTGTCTTTCCAGGCCTTGATGATCGGATCGATCCACTTCCACGCCAGACTTACTTCGTCGCGATGTATAAATAAAGCCGCATTGCCCTTAATCACATCCAGCAATAATCGCTGATAGGCCAAAGGTTTAACCTGTCGATCTTTTTCTGACATATCCAGATTGAGGGTAATTTCTCTCAAAGGATTGCCATCTTTTTTGTCATTTTTAGCCATCAGGGTCAGCCTGATTTTTTCTTCAGGTTGCAGTTGAATTAAAAGGCGATTGGGCTGAATATGACTGATGGATTTACTGTAAATGTTATGGGTGACATTTTTAAATTGAACCACTATTTCCGCGCTTCTTCTGGCCAGTCGTTTACCGGTTCTTAAATAGAAAGGAACCCCGGCCCATTGCCAGTTTTCCAGATAAGCTTTTACCGCCACAAAGGTTTCTGTCTGTGTTTTGGTATTTTTCAATTCATCAGCATAACTTTTAACATCCTGACCTTCCACTTGCCCACTGACATATTGACCTCGCACAACATATTGGTCGATCTCCGCCTCAGTTATTGGTTTCAGGGCTTTGAGCACCTTGATTTTTTCAATTCGAATATCGTCCGCTTCATTACGATCCGGCGAATCCATGGCCACCAGACATAATAATTGCAATAAATGATTTTGCACCATATCCCGCATGGCACCGGCTTCATCATAAAAGGCTGCACGGTCTTCAACGCCGACAATTTCAGAAATATTGATCTGAATGTGGTCAATGGATTTACAATCCCAAATATTTTCAAAAATAAAATTACCAAAACGGAGTGCCAACAACCCTTGAACACTTTCTTTCCCCAGATAATGATCAATTCGATATATCTGCGATTCAGTAAAGTAATCTGCCATGACCTGATTGATTTCTTCCGCAGACTGTTGGTCGTAGCCCAAAGGCTTTTCAACCACAATTCGACTCGTTGTACTAATCAAATGACACTCATGTAAATTTTTGCAACAACTGCCATAAATGGAAGGCATTACAGCAAGATAAAAGACACGCACGCGATCACTGTGTTTTAACAAACTGTTGGCAAATTCTTCCCACCCCTGACTTTTGTCTACCAAATCCATTTTGGTGGGAACGATAATTTTGGAAAATTGTTTTAATGCGGCTTCATCAAACGCTTCATCAGCAATGTAAGTCTTGATGGCTGTTTCCACCTGTTGAAACAAGGTATCAAAATCACTTTGTTTACGACAACAGACAAAAATTCTCGATTGCGGATCAATTTCTTTTTGCCTGAATGCCGCGTACATCGATGGCAACAACTTGCGCAGTGAAAGATCGCCTGTACCGCCAAAAATCACTAAATCAAAAACTAAACTCATGATGGGTTTCCATGATTGGATGTGTTATTTAAAGAAAAAATGGTAGCGCCTTCTTCCGCACTACTGACCTGTTGCCTGAATCCGGAAAACAATTCAGTTCCCCAGCCATATCGATGAGATTGGGTGTTTGA
>JAOUOC010000093.1 GCA_029880585.1 Gammaproteobacteria bacterium | reverse complement strand
TTCTATTGGGAGTTTTATATCTGAAGCCCAGGTAATTCAAGGCTTTGAAGATGGTACCAGAGGTCGGACTCGAACCGACACGCTTTTAAGGGCGCGGGATTTTGAATCCCGTGTGTCTACCAATTTCACCACTCTGGCATTGATTTGTTATTCTTCGATTTTTGGTCAAAATCGAGAACGCAATTATATAGCATGTTTTTACGATTGCAATCCTTGATTGCGGATATTTCCAGGAAATTCGTTAAAAACCTTACCGAAAAAATTTCACTTCACTTCTGAAAGAAAAAAGACTAACATTATACTACTTATATAAGTAGTTCCCGTATTCGTTTTTCGAATGCTTATTATCCCTATTCAACGAGTATAACACTATCGTCATGTTTGAACCGGAACAACGAAAAACAACGCTACCCACCGGGTTTGGTGGCAGCTATGATCAATATCAGGGTGATAAATTATCCCTCGATAAGTTGTTGGTACAAACTCCATCAGCCACCTATTTCATGCGCGTATCTGGCGATAATGCTGGCGCAAGAATTGAAAATGACGACATTGTTATCGTCGATAAATCACTAAAACCCACCAACAACGATATTGTCATTGCTATTGTGAATGAAAACTTTGTGATTAGACGTATTGAGTTCCAAAAGGATAAGATCCTGCTATTTAAACGGCAAGAACAACCCAGCGAAATTTTATCCCCTGAAGATGTTCAGATCTGGGGCGTGGTGACCACTTCAATTACTCAACATCGAACATTTCATTCGCAGCATCATGTTCAAGAATAGGTATAGGAATAAGGATAGATAGAAGAAAATGTCCAGAATTATTGCGCTTTGTGATGTCAATAATTGCTTTGCCAGTGCAGAGGCGGTGTTTGATCCCAGACTAATCAATAAACCTTTGGTGGTATTAAGTAATAACGATGGCTGTGCTATTGCTCGCTCCAAAGAAGCCAAACAAATGCAGATTAAAATGGGACAGCCCTATTTTGAAATCAAGCATCTGCAAAGAAAAGGACTGCTGATTCGATCCGCCAATTTTTCGCTCTACACCAACCTGAGTGAACGGATCAGAAGTATTCTGGAAAACCTTTCGCCCAGCGTGGTGCCCTACTCTATTGATGAATCCTTTATTGATTTAAGTGGCATTGAATTAAAATCACTGGAAGAGTATGGTCGAATCATTAAAAACACCATCTATCAGCAAACCAGCATGCCGGTTGGCGTTGGCATTGCAGAAACCAAAACACTGGCCAAAGCTGCTAACTGGGCAGCGAAAAAATATAGTAAAACTAATGGTATTGTGAACATTGCAGGTGATGCAGCCAAAAGAAAACGCTTGCTCAATATTATGCCGGTGAATGAAATATGGGGAATTGGACGAGCATTATCAAGGCGGCTTAACCACACCAATATTACAACCGCATTGGAACTGTCACAGTTAAATCCATCGCTGATTCAACAACATTATGGTGTTGTCCTTAGTCGTACCATTCAGGAACTCAATGGTATTGAAGTGCTGGAATGGCAACCGGATTATTCGCTGAACAAACAGATTATTGCCTCACGTAGCCTCAGCCAAAAAACTGGTGATCGTGCTATTTTACTTACCGCTATAGCCAATCATGTGAGCCGAGGTACCAAAAAATTAAGAGCGCAACAGGGCGTAGCCAAATCTGTGAGTGTGTTTTTAAGAACCAACAAACACATTAGAAAAAATGACCATCATAAATTTTCCTGTAATGTGGAATTGCTTCATCCCTCTTCCGATAATCGACTTTTTCTGCAAGCGGCCAGAAAAGCTTTTGAACGAATTTACTCGCCACATCAACAATATGTCAGTTGTGGTATCGCCATACATGATATTGTTTCGGTAAAAAACCTGCAACTGGATTTATTTTCCACTCAAACCATTGATACAAAAACCACTCTATTGATGGGGTTACTCGATCAGTTGAACAGGCGATTTGGTCAAGGTATTGTGCAATATGGTTCGGAATCTGTCAGCCGACAATGGAAATCCCGCTCGGAATGGCGGTCGCCGGATTACACAGGTAATTGGGATGAGTTGCCGAGGGTTATGGGATGAGAACAGGAGCGAGTTGCGAGTTGCGAGTTGCGAGTTGCGAGGGGATAAGAGCTAGAAAAGAATGCAGAGTATAGAGCGGAGAGAATAGAGACATAAACTTGTTATATCGACCGGACAAGGTGAATCACGTATCGAGAAAGGGCAGCCTGGGCTGATGGAGATATCTCATAAAGTCTACATTTGTTACCTGATCAATAAATCAAAAACTCACGTCTTTTTTCTTTAAACTCACGATGAAAATCATCCCATTGCGCAATAATATCTTTAACATCTACACCTTGCTCAATCTGTAATCTGACTGTATCACTTCCCATCAATCGATCAAAATGCAACACATCACCCCTTTCATACATTTGCTGACTGGTTTCAAGCCATGAAAAATCGTCTGGATAAAGATGATAAACAGCAGCAATAATAGATAGCCAAACTTCAATTGGTCGATAATCACGATGGTTAGTTATAATTGCCTTTACACCAAAACAGGTTTCACCAGCGTATTTATTTTCGAAAGGGACAAAGGTGCATGGTTCAAAACTAACACCTGACAGATTCAAACGATTAACCTGCTCAATCAAATATTCACTTTCAATAAAAGGGGCAGCAACTACTTCAAATGGAAATGGTGTACCTCTACCCTCAGATAAATTTGTACCTTCAATCAAACAACTACCGGGATAATGAATCATGGTTATGAGTCTAATAGCAGGTGACGGACTTTGAAATGGTAAGCCGGTTTCAGCCCAAATCATTGTACGTTTTAAATTTTCACATGGAACCACAGTTAATCGTACGGGAGTTTTATTCCATAACTGATTAAACATTTTCGCCAATTCGCCGATGGTCATGCCATGTTGGATGGGTATGTTGTAACGACCAACAAAAGAGGCAAAATCCTGATCCAGTGGAGTGCCATCAACTATATCACTTAATGGATTGGGTCGATCCAGAATAATCACTTCAATATCGTTTTCGCCACAAGCTTCCAGAATGTAGGAAACAGTCCAGATGTAAGTGTAAAACCTGACGCCCACATCCTGAATATCACAAACCAGCACATCAATCTGTGAGAGCATATCAGTTGTTGGACGATATGTTTCGCCATACAAACTATAAATGGGTAATTGGGTTTCAGATTCTACAGAATGTTCTACAGCAGTGGCATCAGGCGCCGTTGCATAAAAGCCATGTTCTGGTGAAAACAAGACTTTCAGATCAACTTGTGGAGATTTAACAAAAATTGAGTATGTGGAATTTCGATCATTATCAATAGCACTCAAGTTGGTCATTAAACCAACCCGCTTGCTTTTGAGCAAATCAAAGTCTGTTTGCTTAAATTTTTCTATGCCAGATAAGATCACATTCTCACTTATAATTTCTCTAATTTTTGTATCTATTTTATGTAATCATTTAAAGATGGTTTGCTACTTGATAGCCTCTTCGTTAACAATACCATCTCGCTTGTAAACTACGCCATTCTTCATTACAAAATCAACACGTTGCAACAGATTAATATAACGGAGAACATCACCTTTAACAGCGATAATGTCTGCATATTTACCAGGAGTCACACTACCTGACTTATCAGAAACCCCCATCATAGCAGCAGGCCAAAAGGTCGCCGCTCGGATAACATCCATTGGCTTCATATCCATTTCATTAACAAGAATTGCCATTTCATTCCAGGTACTTTGGCAATGAAACTTGGTTGGAATACCACTGTCAGTTCCCACCAAAAACACTACGCCAGCTTCTTTTAATTGAGAAATTTTACGCTTTAAAGTTGGCTTTCTCAGCGGTGTTAATTGCATATAATCCAGATGCCCCGGGCTTTTTAATGATTGCTTGATATCAGCAATAGTGTCTTCCTTTAAGCCACGGTGCCAGCAATCATTGTCCAGTCTTTCTGGGTTATCAACAGTAAAGTTATATTGAAACAAACCCTCAACCGTTGGAGTCCAGAATAAAGGACCTCCAGCAACACGGCCTGTAGCGGTTCTTTCTTTTAATTTTTCCATTACATCAGCAGGATATTCTGGTGCAGTTGTTAAACCTGTATGTTCAAAGTTATCAACACCGATTTCAAGTCCTCTTCGAACTTCATCTGGTCTGTGAGAATGGGCAATAACTTTAAGACCTCTTTTGTGCGCTTCTTTTACAATAGTATTGGCTTCATCAAAAGTCATTTTGTCCTGATCGATCAGCTTGATAATATCAACGCCTGCATCTGCCAAAATTTTCACTTTGGTTTTTGCATCTGAAACACTGTTGATACTCCAGCGAAATGCTTCTGTACCAGGATAAGCTTTATGCTGTATAAATGGTCCTGACACATATAATCTGGGACCCGGGATTGTGCCATTTTCAATTCTGTTTTTTACCGAAATGGAATCTTTAAGTGGCGCGCCTAAATCTCTGGCACTGGTTACACCTGCCAGCAATAACTGCAAGGCACTGGCCGGCATAATTTCATCCTTTAGACGATTAATATATGCTTTATCCCAATGTTCATAATCAGAATGACCGTTTAACATTAAATGCGCATGGTTTTCCCACAGTCCGGGTAAAACATCCATACCCTCTGTAGAGATGATCTGATAACCATCAGGAACAGGTAAAGTATCTACCGTTCCGATTTTTTCTATGATGTTATCCTTGATCAAAATAACACTGTTAGCGATTGGACGATTACCATAACCATCTATCAGGCGACCGCCGACCAAAGCCTTATTGTCAGCAAATGCAGAATTTGTAAAAAGAGCGAATAGAAACACAGCCACTCGTATTGTTTTATTGTTCATATCTTACCTCCTGCCCGGAATAAAAAATATCTATTTACCATATTTAATATAAATTACCCAAAGACTTCTTGGAATAATCGTCCAGTTCATCCAGACGATTCTCACTCACCTTTATAACCCATTCAGGATCTTGCAACAAGGCTCTGCCAATAGCAACCAGCTCAAACTCATCGTTATTCAAACGTTTTTCCAGTTCTTCAAATGAGCCTTTTTCAACAAAAGAAGCCATTGCCATATCTCTTCTTTCTTCATCAATGAAGCCACCACTTAAACCAACACTACCAACTGTTATTACCGGTTTACCCGTTATTTTTTTGACCCAGCCCGCCAGATTCAAATCAGAGCCTTCAAATTCTGCTTCCCAGAATCGTCTGGTTGAGCAATGAAAAATATCAACACCAGCATCTACCAAAGGTTTTAAAAACTGTTCCAGTTCTTCTGGCGTATTGGCCAATTTGGCATTGTAATTTTGTTGTTTCCATTGTGAAAAACGTAAGATAATCGGGAAATCTTCACCACATTTTGCTCGTATTCCCTTGATGATATCAACAGCAAATCGTGTGCGACCAACTAAATCACCACCATATTCATCATCACGCTGATTGGTTTCTTCCCAGAAAAACTGGTCGACCAGATAACCATGAGCACCGTGAATTTCCACACCATCGAATCCGATGCTTTTAGAATCAACTGCGGCCTGAATAAAAGCTTCAATGACTTCCTGAACATCTTCAGCACTCATGGCAATGTCTTTTGGTTTATCTTTTTTAATCAAACCGGATGGGCTGTAACCTGGCACCGAAGGATCAGGGCCTGCACCTTTATCTGCGCTTCTCACTGCACCCACATGCCATAGTTGGGGTACGATTTTTCCACCTTCTGCGTGCACCGCTTCAACAACCTTTTGCCATCCAGCCAAAGATTTTTCACCATAAATGTACGGAATATTGGTATAACCATTAGCGGCTATATGATTGATACAGGTTCCTTCTGTAATGATAAGACCGACCTGATTCTTGGCTCGTCTTGCATAATATTCAGCAACTTGCTCAGTTGGAATGCCATCTGGACTAAACATACGAGTCATGGGCGCCATAACGACACGATTAGCTAATGAAATTTTGCCCAAATCTATTGGTTGAAATAAAACAGTATTTTCAAGAGACATACAACACACCTGTATTTTAAAAATAAACTTTCATCACTGCATAATATATTGAAAGCGTACCACTAAAGACCGAAGCCCAGAAAAAGCGGGTTCTTTCTGTTAAATGGCAAATGATGATGTAATTGACCACAAGCGTCACGGGTAACTGCATTAAAAATGAAACACTTCCCAAATACAATGCTTGAGGCAAAAATGATATAAAGCCGGTTTTGCCAGTGAGTATATTGGCGAGCTCAAGAATGATCATGTGACGGGCAATCCAGAGCGGATTAAACCAGAAGGTTGTTCCCAATGTTTTGGACAGCCAGTTAAACTGGTAAGTTGATTCAGTTTCGCTCTTTGACCAGAAAAATCTTGATAATCCCTGAGGTGCGTTTAATCTTGCCCATGTTGCCAGAAAACCAAACCATTTGGGGGTTTCAATCGCATAAACGTAGCGCCCAACAACAGCAACAATAAATATGCGTAATAATGACACATCACCAATAATAAGTTGGGCAATCAGATCGCTAATTGGATAAAGCAGCCAGCCTGAAATTTTATCCAGTTTGGTAACAGAAATAGATAAATAATGTTTAACAATACCATTCATACTTTTCTTCTTGTTAGTTTTAGAAAGGGAAATTATTCAAAATCTTGAGGATTACCTGCGCCGTATCTGATGATTTGAGGAAACCCCTCCATCAGGTCGACTACAGTAGTGGGTTGTTCGTTGACAAAACCACCATCGATGATCATATCAACACGGCCATCCAGAATATCAAATATTCGACCAGGATCGGATAAATTAGAATCTTCATCCGGTAATATCAAACTACTACTCATGATTGGCTCACCCAATGATTCAAGTAGTTCCAAAGCTATCTTGCAATCAGGTACTCTGATACCAATGGTTTTTCGCTTGGGATGTTGTAAACGGTTGGGGACTTCTGATGATGCTCTGAGAATAAAAGTATATGGCCCTGGTGTGTGGTTCTTCAAGACTCTAAAAGCAGCATTGTCTATTCTGGCATAAATACCTAACTCGGATAAATCACGACAAACCAGCGTAAAATTATGGGATTGTTCCAACTCTCTTATCCGGCGAATTTTATCCAGTGCTTTCTTGTCACCAATATGACAACCTAATGCATATCCCGAGTCTGTGGGATAGACGATCAAACCACCGTGCCTGATCACAGCTACAGCTTGACTAATCAATCTGGGCTGTGGATTCTGTGGGTGTATTTCAAGTAAGCGTGTCATGTCCAATCGATAATCTTATCAAAAATTCCTGACGGCTAGCATAACGTATTGCCAGACAACTGGAAAGAGAGAGTGAAGAAAATTGCTCTAAATTATCGTGATTTTGCAGATATTTCGATTGGTTAAAATGTTTCAACCAGTCCGGTTAGATGTTTAGCAAACTGTTAACGTGAGGAATACTTTCATGCAAGATTGGGAAACGTCCCATGTCACGCCAATTTAAATCCGGATAATGAAAATCAGAACCACTGGAAGCCAGCAGATTATTTTTGTTTCTATGAAGCTCAAGCCATTCAATTTTATCTTTGGTTAAACTCGGATAAGCCATCTCTATGCCATCACCTTGCTCAAGCTTAAACTGCTCAATCAACAAGGACAACTTTCTATTAGATAATGGATAACGCGTTGGATGTGCTAATACCGCTATTCCACCAGCCTGCTTAATCAAACCAATGGCTTCTTCCATTGGCATCCATTCCTTAGGCACTTTTATTCGCCCTTTTTTACCCAGATAAATTTTAAATACCTGATTCATATCCTTTGCATAACCCATATCAACCAACGTTTTGGCGATATGAGTACGGGTGGCAACATTTTTGACATTCTTTTGCAACTGCTCAAAAACTCCGTTACACCCCAACTTTTCAAGCTTTTCAGAAATATTCTCGGCTCTCTGCCATCTCTTGTTTATCTGTTGAGACAAGGCTGTTTGAAGAGCGCTGTTTTTAGCATCAATATTCAGGCCGACAATATGTATTTCGCCAAAATCTGTTAACGCTGAAATTTCTACACCTGATATCAGATTTACAGATGAAAGTTCAGTACTTTGCTCGGCACGTTCAATTCCTGCAACTGTGTCATGATCAGTGAGTGCCAGATAATCAATTTGCCTTTCAGCCGCATAGGCTACCATTTCCTCAGGAGACAAACTGCCATCAGAAAAATAACTATGTGTATGCAAATCAAATTTCATTAAATATATACCTGTGCATTTATGTTGCTATAACTGAAAAAACAAAATATTTGAAGCATAGCAAAAATCAATACAACAAAATGACAAACCATAATCCTGTGGAATCAGCACTATTATCAATGATATGATCCCTCGATTACAAATTTATAATCTTTAAGAAGTGATTAGCATGAAATTTTTTGTCGATTTTCTACCTCTCATCGCATTTGTGACTGTCTATTTTTACAGTGGCTCAGAACAACCTATGTACCCAGCAGTTGCCGCCCTGATGGTTGCCTCTGTTATTCAAACCATTGGTTCAAGACTTTTGACTGGCAAATTTGAAAAATTACATTTGTGGACGCTGCTCATCACATTGGCATTTGGTGCTTTAACTTTGTTGTTCAGACAGCCGGAATTTATACAATGGAAGGCCAGTGTTGTTGTATGGATTACTGCTAGCGTGTTTTTATTCAGACAATTTGTATACAAGAAACTGTTGATACAGGAAATGTTAACTGCTGCTCTGGATGAGAAAATAGAAGTGCCGCAAAAGATTTGGCTCCAACTCAACTGGCTATGGCCTATTGCTCATATTATTTTTGGATTTATCAACCTCTATGTTGCATTTAATTTTTCTGAAGCTTTCTGGGTTAAATTTAAATTATTTGGCTTGATGGGAATGGTGATGGTTTTGATGTTTTATTCTATTTACAAACTATTTCCCTATTTGCCAAAGGAAGAGCAGAGTTAATAGTTGCGAG
>JAOUOC010000355.1 GCA_029880585.1 Gammaproteobacteria bacterium | reverse complement strand
AGTTTCAATTATATTGAGCTTTAGGTATTTTACAGGATCTAGGTGGATACATTTGGCCCATCTATGGAATATTCCAGCGTTAATATGGACATATTTTATTGGAGGTATGTCGCTTACTGGGGATTGGCTTTGAAACAATTCAACTAACTTAATTGAGAACAATACATGAAAAGGCAAATTCAAGTATCAATAAATAATGAGGAATCAGTGGTTATCGATCTTGTTGGAGATGAATCTGTTTCAGTTGATATTACAGATCCTCCATCAAGCTTGGAGTTATGCAAAGGACAAAAACCTTTTATTAAAATTGATGGTTTAAGGTGGAGAGATGGCGAGCACTTTCATCTTTCTTGGTTTGAGAAAGAGCTGACAGTTGATGACTGTATAGTAATACAATACAAGGAATCCGATGAACTAGCGTCTGGAACAATAAAAGAAATTAAATATGACCAGCCAGAAGAAAAATGTTCATTCTGTCACAAGAAAAAAAGCGAAGTTGACTTATTGATTTCTGGACCAACATATAATTATATTTGTGATGCCTGTGTTGTGCTTAGCCATAATTTAATTCAAGAAAAAATAAAGGATTAAAAAAATGCACATAAAATTTAAGCTTACCAATTAAAAAGCGATTATATCTAACGATAAGATGCAATTTATACATCTCATTTCTTAAAATCTTTACCTTGTAAATTTCTCTTGATTAATATACCTTTATTGCGATGCGAAGAATAACTCTATAAATATCGAAATGTCTCTGACATCAATTTTAAATTAAGTATTTTTGTATGGAGAAGCCTGTGAAGTTACTAAAAATCTTTTCTGTTCTATTCATTTCTTTTTTAATTTTGGGCTGCAATTTTAATGTAAATCTAAATGATATACAGGATATTAAGATTACAGCCTATAAAGATAATGAAAAAAATTTAAAACTTGCTGAAGCACTTATGTATTATGACCCATTATATTTTGCTCATAATATGAATTCATTTGACGAAAATACTTCACAGGGTATCAAAATAGGTTATTTTGTAAGTGATGCCACTAAAAAAGTCAGTTTTAGGATTACCTATAATCTTCGTAATTCTAGTGTTTCAGATAATATAGATAAGCTAAAAAAGGATTTTGAAAGTTTTATCCCAAAATTAGTAGCCATGCATACCTCCAAGCAGACATTGTTTGATGAATTACAACCAAAAGGAAAAGATATTTCCATCGCCATTTTTTCTGGAATAAAAAATGAGGTTGCTGATTCGGTATCAAGTTTGTTGCTAAACACAGCTGGAGAGGAACAACTTTCAAATATTCTTGATGCTGTAGCCAGAGATTATGGAGCTATACAAGATATAACCTTTCTCAGATCACAGTTTTACCAAGCATTTGATCAAATTCCTGAATCAGTTTCACTTTTTTATAAAGGTAAATTAAAGTCTAAAAAATCAGTTATTATCAGAATAAGTTACACTCAGGAAAATCAACAATGGATGCTTTTAGGATTTAAAATCAATGAGACCAATTCTTAATAACTTAGTCCAAAAAAGAATAAATAAAGATTTGCGATATAGTTGAGGAGATTGAGGAAGAAGAAATGAAAAAGTTAATACTTATACTACTGCTTTTAATTGGCACAGTAGTCAATGCTGAAAACATTCCTTCTCAAGTCGACCTAAATATAAAATCTGTTATTACCAAAGGAAGATGGAGTGAAGAGAATTTTAATAGTGAATATCGTTTTATCTTGTATCAATATGGTTATGAGCATGTGAGGGGAAAGATATGGATTCAATGGCTGCAATGGGAATTTGATTCTGATGGAATATCTACTCAAAAGAAATTGGTTTCAGAAATGCCTATTGCAGAACTAAATAAATTAGGCTATTCATTAGCTATTCCTGAATGTATGGAAAATTGGAAATGTCCATATTTTGAAATAAAAGCATACAGCACTTTTGAATCAGTACCGAATAAAAAATTCAAATTAACACCAATCGAACCAGGTAAATATAAAATTGAAGAGATTCCTTGGAAATAGCTTTCAAGTACTACAACCTCTCCGAAGCAAAATCCGCCAATCTGGAACGCTCACCCTGATGCAGCTTCACATGTCCACCATAAGGCCAGTTTTTAAAATGCTCAACCACATAGGTAATCCCCGAGCTGGCTTCTGTCAAATAGGGCGTATCAATCTGCGCTACGTTACCCAAACAAACCACCTTGGTACCTTTACCCGCACGGGTAATCAGGGTTTTCATCTGTTTTGGTGTGAGATTCTGCGCTTCATCA
>JAOUOC010000092.1 GCA_029880585.1 Gammaproteobacteria bacterium | reverse complement strand
AAAAAAGGTGAAGAAATGGGTCGTTTTAAACTGGGTTCAACAGTTGTATTGTTAATGCAAAAGGACAACTGGAACTGGCATAAGGATGTTGCGGATGAAGCTGATATTAAATTGGGTGCGGCTTTGATAGCGAAAAAATAACGATAGTGAACCACAGAGGCACTGAGTTCACGGAGAAATAGATATTAGAGATTAGAGATTAGAGATTAGAGATTAGAGATTAGAGATTAGAGATTAGAGATTAGAGATTAGAGATTAGAGATTAGAGATTAGAGATTAGAGATTAGAGATTTATTATCTATTAACTAGTCCAAAGGCAAAACTTCCGAGATGCTAGTTTTGCCAAGTTTTATCATTAATAACCGATCAAATCCCAAAGCCACACCTGAACATTCAGGAAGCCCTTTCTGTAACGCATCTATTAATCGATGGTCTATGACCATCTCAGGATAGCCTAACCGTGTTCTGATGATATTATCATTCTCAAATCTTTTGAGTTGTTCATCGGGATCGGTTAACTCATAAAAACCATTGGCTAATTCAATGCCATTACAATAAACTTCAAAGCGCTCAGCCACCTGATATCCATCTACACTTTTCAGTTTTGCCAGTGCTGATTGTGATGTCGGATAGTCAATGATAAAAGTGACATCCTCAGTTGGTAATGATGATTCAATGCATTCACTGAATAACAAGGTTAAATAGTTGTCTCTCAACATATCTTTGGGAATATCGCCCAGTTTTTTTTCACTAAAAGAAATAAGCTCTTTATCAGATATCTTAAAAGGATCAATATTCAGGTACTTTAGAAAAGCATTCTGGTAAGTGAGCGTTATTCGATTTCTTTTCCCAATTACATGTGATATTAATTGGTAAACATCATCCATAAGGGATTCAAGAGAGAATCCTGTTCTATACCATTCCAGCATGGTAAATTCACTATCATGGAATCGTCCATTTTCTTCTGCACGAAACATTTTACTTAATTGATAGATATCACCACTACCTTGAGACAGTAAACGCTTCATTGCGTATTCTGGTGAGGTTTGCAAAAAACCAACCTGTTGTTTATTGGGTGTATAAACGGTCAAGGCGGACATATAGGGATCGGTGACGCTGAATTGATCCAGCAATCGCGTATCCACTTCAATAACATTCTGCTGTCGAAAATAGGATCGAATAACATCAAGTGCTTTAGCTCTCTCAAAAAGCAGATCGCGAATACCAGATTGACCAGTCATCAAAAAAACCGAATTTAGATAATATTGGGCTATTGTAACCTCTATGAGGTATTTTTTAAAAAGGAAGTATTAAAAGCCCTTATCTCCAGGGAGAAAGAGATAAAAGGCTTGAGCAGAAGGGAGTACAAACTTTTTAGTTTAAAACTTATTTGCGCTCGTCGATGTAGTCAGGAATATCAGTAGGCGAAAGATCAGCATCCCAACTTTTGGCGCTGTGATCCAAAACTCGCTTTTCCCATTTTCTGATACGCTTGCGGAAGATCTCCGGATTAGCACTATCAGCATCAAGCTTAATTACATTCATCGCTGCAATATCAATGTTTTCAAACTCTGTCTTTTCAAAACTACGCTTTATGCCTGGTTTGAGCTCTTCTTTCATATCACTAAAGATAAACATCAATTGAGTTCCAGCCTCTGTCGCCTTCAATTGGCCACTGCAAAGCATCATAGCACCACTAATGTCTGTATATTTTGAACTGCTCGATTCATTAGCAAAGCCATCCAGAGTTTTAGCAAACTGAAGCCTTTGATCATTCGCTTTTGATGGACGATAATCCAGAGTCAATTTTGCCTTGATGTTTTTGTCATTGTAACTGTTGCTATCAATGGCTATCAGGAAAAGGGTGTCGCCAGGTACCATTTTTGGAACGATACCTGCCTTGATTATCTTCACCATGTTTTTCTTTTCCTTGGCATAAGTACCAGAGATATCTGTCAAAGCACAAATTGCTGTCTCATAATCCTTATTGTCGGAACAGGAAGAAAAGGTAAATACTGTTCCAAACAAGGCAAAAATAGCTAATTTACGTTTAATTTTCATGATCATTTCTTCCTGCTAGCTACTGATGATTCACCTGTAATCATTTCACCAATTTTTGCCGGAACAATAATATAGGCGTCGTAAATATGAATTAAAGTTTTCATAATCATTTGAACAATATGACCTATAGTTCTGATTACATAACCCACCAAAAGGACAATCAGGATCAAAAACTTGTACAGAGCATGCTGAGCACTTTCAATTAACATTTCAAGTGGAACCGCTACCATAGCCAATATCCATGGTAAAACAAAACCTAATGTTGCCTGGCCAATAACTGTAATCTGAGAGTTTCCAGCACCGCCAGTAGCCTCGGTGGCACCTGCCAGAGCCTGAGTCGTCGCAGCATTTGTTTCTGCAATATGCTCACGTAAAACTGCAAGCGCGGCTTCGACCGAAGCAAGGAAGAATAAACCTAATAATGATGCGTATAACAGTAATTTCTTTTTACTTGAAGTCATACTACCCACTTGAGGGAAGATGTTTGTGATCCCCAAAGCTTCCATCAGAAAAATACCTAATACAATTTCAAGGGTTACAATTACCAGCGCCGAAATATCTGAAACCTGCATACCCATTACCCGGTTACCAGCTGGCACCAACTCTGACATAGGTAAAGCTATCAGATTAAAGTTTACAAAGGCACCAAACCCGGCAACCACTATAACCAGTACAGAGAAAACAAAAAGCTTGGTTGCTTTTGAACCCAACATATCAATAGAATCTTCACCACCTTTAAGCACACTGTTGTAATCTTTCATGTACTTATCTATTTTGCGGGTAGTTTCGATAACATGTGTTACCTGAGTTTCCACTGTCCCCATCAATTTGAGAATTTTCTTCCAGATAGGAGCCATTGAAGACAACACTTTATGTCTTTGAGATGCTGTTTTACGCAACTCATTTAATGCCTGTTTCTCACCATCAACTGCAGATTTATGCAGTTCTTTAAGCATTTTCTCAATCACACGATCGTTTGATGCTGCACCTTTAATACTGGCAATAGATTGTACCGCATCATTCCAGCCAGGAGCTTCTGGTACTGCCTGTCCGCATTCTTTATAGTCTTCATCAATTTTGGAAATACTTTCATCCAACTTTAGATGAAGTTTCGGATAATCCGCTAAATGCTTGATGTAACTGGATTCAACTTTTTTGAATTCCTGAGCAATTTTTTGCTCAGAGTCAGCAATACTGGATTCAAGCAAAACCTTGCGATTTTTCTCTCGCATTTTCTCAACCAGACCATTGATCCAGTCCGATATTTTATGCAAACCGCCAGCTATTCCATCATTTAAACTGTCCAGAGCCAGATGCAATGGTGTTCTTGCCAGATACAGAAAAATCATGCTTCCAACCACCAGTACTGTAACTGAAAGACCCGGCATATCAGGCCATATGTAGAAATCGCTCATTCGTTGCTCCTCAATTTCTGTAAGTTATGAATTATTGTTATAACTCGCTGAAACATTAAATTCCAGCATTTTATGTGTAGCTTTTATACAGCTTATATCAATATTTGAAGTTTTTATGTGACGAAACACCAAAATATGACGCAAAAAGGGTGATGATTTTCTCAAAAATGGGTCTAAAAATTAGATAGTTATAACTTTTTCCAATTTCGCATCAGCCAGGCTACAACCAACAAGCCAACGCCAATCGCCAGGCTAAATTGATCTTCATCTTTATAATAATGACCAAATTTATCGACTTTAATAGCAAACAAATAGTAAGTTGTCATACAAACACCAATGACAAGTACAACTGAAAAGACCAGTTTATTTACTAAACCTTGATCGATTTTAATACCACTATTATTTTTTGGCATGGGGTATGCTCCTTTTTTTAATTTAAGATGTAATACAGTCTAGAACAAATTTCCAACAACATATTTGACTGATTCGTCATTCTGACCATTTCTTTATTTCAATATGAAATATCATCTCAAAATAAAACGTCAAATAGTTCACGCATCAGATAAGTGACAAACTCACGCTCTGGACATTTAAGCTTTTAACTTGAAAATAGCTAATGACAGTAGTCAATTGGTTGTCAAAATACAAAATACTTTATTTATCAAAAGGATAAAATTATGGAAAATTATTTGAGTAGAAAATCTCTAACCAAAATCTCGGTATGGCTTGTTTTGCCCTTATTCTCTTCGACGCTCATTTCTGCACCTGAAGTAACGCCGAAACATGTAAGTGTTGCAGCTGAAGATATCACAATCCAAAAACTTCAAAGACCCGAAAGCAAAGGCTCTTTTAGTCATTCAAGCATGCTGCCAATTTATCAAAGCGGCACTCATAATCTCGCATTTGATGCACAGGAAGGAACGCCAATTCTGTTTTTATCGCCAAATGCCGAGCAATGGCAAATGACAGTAACAGATCCTAATGGCGGCTCTGTGATCAGAGAAACAAAAGGTAATTCCTTAGCTGCTTCTGGTATCAGTTTTGGCCAAGAGAACTTCAAGGGAAAAACGGTTTTGGTTGAAAATCCGGTAAGTGGTAACTGGCAAGTGACTTTGACAAATACTGAAATCAACCAAACTCAGGACTCAAAACCTCAAGGCTATCTGCTTTTCAAGGGAGATCCCAAATATCAACTTTATACACATTTAGATAACAATATCACTACTGAAAATCAGAGTATTAATCTGGTTGCCTATATGGTGAACGCAGGTAGTGACAGTGCTAACAGAGAAATGATGTTGCAGAAAAGGCCAATGCAAAACCTTGTTGCCTCTGCCAAAGCAGTCATCACAACACCTTCCGGTCTAAAAATTCAACTGAATTTGAATGATAGTGGTACCAATGGTGATCAGGTTGCAGGCGATGGGCAATACAGCGCAAAAGTGCCAACAAATGCATCAGGTGTTTATCAAACTCAGGTTCAGGTTTTCGGTACCAGACCAGATGGCACTGCATATTCTCGAACCAGTAATGATATATATCGCATTGAACCACAGTCTTATGCACTATCCAATAAGCCAGCCAGGATGGATGCTATAGGTGGCACAAAAACACTGATCAATGTTCCCGTTTCTGTTTTTGATGCTTCGCAGCCAGTGTTTTTAGCGGCTGAGGTCTGGGGAACTGATAATCAAGGCAAAATGAAAGCAGCTTCCTGGATTGGTGGGGTTTCCTCGGCAATTACGGAAAATGACCAAAGCTATTTGCAGCTCAGTTTTGATTATCGCTGGTTACAAAGGGAAGAAGTAAATGCACCTTATCAATTGCGCAACATTAGACTACAAACAGCAGATACCAATGTGCCACTCTCAATACTTGATAGTCTTGCTTTGAATGCGCCAATGAATTTGAATTATGTTTCCAATACATTGCGAGTAGTTGGCGAAAAAACTTCACAATCTCAAAAGAAACCTGCAACCAGAGACATGTTAATGGGTAATGCTCCAACATTGGCTGCTTTTTCCACGGCTGAAATCACTCCAATGGCTACTCCGAAATTGTTGCTGGTTCATGGCTATTGTTCAGGAAAAGTCTGGAATGCTGGCAGTTTTACTAATGCTGCGGAGTTTCAGGATTACAACAAAAACCGAAGTCATGAGCAGTTTGCATTGCAGATTCTGAATTTTGGCGCACCTTATTCTTCTTATGGCATTATTGCTCACAGTCAGGGTGGTGCAGCTTCAGTACATTTGTATAGCCGTTACTGGAGTGGTCTGGATTATGCTACTGGTGGTCGTTTGATTCAATCTGTCGGAACGCCTTATCGTGGTACTGCGCTGGCTGGCAATCTGGCTGCGTTAGGTGAAATTTTTGGTGTTGGTTGTGGTACCAATACTGATTTAACCTACACAGGTGCATCCAACTGGTTATCTACCATTCCGTCATGGGCAAGAGCTGAAGTGGATTATTACACCACTACATTTAATGACCGTTGGTGGGCTTATGACTACTGTCATTTAGGTTCTGATCTATTGTTAAGTGATCCTGAAGATGGCACGACTGAAAACTGGGCAGGTCAACTTTCCGGTGCTGTTAACAAGGGGTTAAAATCAGGTTGGTGTCATACCACTGGTATGAGAGATCCGGCTCAATATAACGATTCCAGTAGAAACTCTTCTATGAATTCAAGGGCTGCTCGTTAATTTTGGCAGCAAAAAGCCCGGCTATATGCCGGGTTTTTTCTTTGGGCGTAAGTACAGCTACCAAACCTTATGCGTGTCTCCATATCTGGTTACAAGCGCCATAATATAAGCAGCTACAAAAAATACTAGTGCAATTTTAAAGCCTTTTGCCACATAAAAACCATTAATAAAAGCTATCAGACCTGTCAGTGCACACAAATATTCAACCCAGAGCATTTGTTTTCTTGAGCCAATACCATAAACATTAAACCTAAACCACCAGGGTAACGCTCTCCATTCTTCAGTTTGTTTATCAATCACATCGATCTCCTCTTCAAGTTTTGAAATATCAACTTCAAACACTGCTGCAAGAGACTTTAAAGATTCAATACTGGCCTTGTTACCACTTTCAATGCGCTGGATTGTTCTGGTGCTTAATCCAGTCATTATAGCCAGTTGTTCCTGTGACCAGTTTTTCTTGTCACGAAGTCTTTTTACAATCATTAAAAAATCCCCCTGCAATGTTTGACGAGGTAATTGTGATTAAAAATTCCTTTTGTCGGTTACGACATTTACCCGACAGTATGGCGACAGTAATGTAGCATCAATGGTGAATATATTAGAAATCAAAGGAATAAACCTAACTCACTTAACCCAAAAAGCGCAAAACACATCATTTTTAAAATCCTTTGATACCTTGTCTTTTAGCCAATTCATTTTTTCGGCAGAATACCACTTACCATCTTGAACCTGTCCTATCGGCGTATAAGAAACTACATGTACCGTATCGTCAGAAAATAAATAATAAACTGATACTGGATGCGCATTTTTATATAGCTTTGCATCATCGAGATTGTCAGGCGTTTGATTAACATAAATACCTATTAAATCCGGATTGTTTTTATGAAGATTGATCCATTCCTTGCCGCAAGCTATTGGTTGGGTTGCAAATAGATACTTTGCATTAAACAGCGAACACAATAGTAAAAAAGTTAATTTTACGATTGTTTTCATTTCGCATCCTGCAATTCAATCGCCGTATCCAGTTTTTTCGGTTTTTCATCATTTATGCTATAGATATAAAACTCGTCCTTTTTGTCTTTTGTCTGGGTTATCAACAAAGTGTTATCTCTGATTACCCGATAATTTGAAACATTTTCCATCACCTTGATTAAATTTGCGCCATCATAATCAGATAGATATAAATCTCGCTCATCCTCGTTGCTAAGAAAACCATCTTTATCGGTATCTGAAGACACTATAGAATAACGATTACTTTCAAATTTATAACCGTTGTTATCGCCCAAATATCCGGTTTGATTTCCAACATCAAATTGGGCTTTTACTACAAACGTAATTAAGGCATCTGTTTCAAGTAACATCCTTTTATGACCATTTTCTTTTACAAAAAGCATATTAACAACTTGACTATCCAGATAATCATTCGAAGAAGGCCTCATCTCGGCAGTTGTTCCCCTACCCTTCATTTGATGTTTGTTAGATAGATTAATAGCATCAGATTTTATCTGGAAAATATACACATCTTTTAGCATTGAATGATATATTTTCTCATACACAACTTTTGGCTGGCTGTGAGACTCTGAAGATGCCTCATCAACAAGTTCAACTTTGGGAGGTTCATAATCGTATCTAAAAAAATCCTTTATAATATTTTTCAAAAAAAGAAAGATTAATAACAACGCTGCAATAAAAAACAAAACCTGATTCGCGCTTTTAACAAATTTAAATATTTTTTCTTTCATGAATATCCCCTATGATTTTTCTTTTCAAAATTTTGTTATTGATTGTTTTTTCAAAATTGCAGCTTTACCCAACCAGCAAATCAAAAATAAAAAAGGGACTACTCCATGTCTTTATCTGAATTCATATTTGAAACAAACTCCCATTTGTGAACTTTCAAATACTAAACCTCGATTAACATCGAGGCTGTTTTTTGATCTATCCACCAATATTTATTTAGCTATTGATACTTCGCCTTCTTTAAGGTTTAACTCTGAAAGCTTTTCAATAAACCCTTTGATATTAGCTTTACTTGAACCTTCATTGGCAATCCTTAACCTTTCAAAAGCCATCAAAGCATCACTCAAGGTTGCTGTAAAACCTACTATCACACTTTCATCTAACACAACCTTATTGTTTTTTGTATCTGTCAGAATATATCTAACATTGGTTGTAACTTCCAAATCTAAACCAAACATTGGTTGATCAACATTTACCAATTCTACTTTTAACTGATATCTGCCTGTTTCTGACAAAAGTTTCTGCCAGGAAAGACTAAGTTTTAGTGCTTCTCGAAAAGCCTCATTACTAATTTCCGATGTCCACATCGGATTTGTAGACTCTCCACCACTCACACCAGAAACTCCAATGTTATTACTTAGGGTTTTATCAAAAGGTATCCCTGCCTTTTCTGTATAAGCCATATTCTCAAATTTGGCACCAGATGCACAACCATATAAAAAAACCACACAAGACAATGTAAACAATTTCAAATGATTCATTTTTTCTTCCTCTTATCTTTTATAAAAAATACAAATTCAAACGTTGCTTTTCTAATTTCTAGCTGAACCTAACTTTTATTGAATTGGCAGATTATAATAATTTATGACTTATAGCAATATGGATTCTCTCCCCTGATAGCAGAATTGGCAGACATGCTTTCACAGTAAATATGACATTGAAAGCATACAATGTGACGAGATATCTTTTCTTTCTTCGATATGACTTTTCTTTATCAACCTATCAATCTAAACAAAAAAAACCCCATCTTACGACGGGGCAAAACTTACAATGCTGAACGAACCAGCAAAATGTTTTACTAGTAAATATCGTGAACTGTATTTTTCACATTAAACTTACCAGT
>JAOUOC010000354.1 GCA_029880585.1 Gammaproteobacteria bacterium | reverse complement strand
AATCCCATTTCCCATGCCACTTTTTCCGCATAGAGCGCCCATCCTTCCAGATAGGCAGTGTATGGCCCCATTCTGCGGAAAAGCGGCAAACCTTCCAACTCAAGTGCTAATGCTACTTGATAGTGGTGCCCCGGAATAGCTTCATGATAAGCCAGCGTTCGCATACTATATTTTGGTGTCGCTTTAATGTCGTACAAGTTGGCATAGAATATTCCTGGTCTGGAGCCATCCATTGCGGGCATATTGTAATAAGCGCCAGGGCTGGTTTTTTCCTTAAATTCAGGAATTCTTTCGACCTCCACCTTTGCTTCCGGTCTTTTATTGAAGGCGACTTTCATACCTGCATCAATTTCATCAATAATTGATTGGTAATCTTTCAGGATCTGTTTTCTCCCTTCATCAGTGTCAGGATAATAAAACTTTTCATCGGAAGATAACTGTTGTATTGCGGCATAAAAACCCTGACTAACCTCATAGCCTTCTTGTTCCAGAATAACTAACATCTCTGACTGAATTCGCTCAACTTCCGATATACCAATATTATGAATTTGTTCCGGTGGATAATCAGTAGTGGTGTTGAACTTCACTTGCAAACGATAAACCTCTTCACCATTTGGTAATTTCCAAAAACCATCACGTTCATCAGCTTTATCCTCAAGACCTTTAAAATATTGAGTCATTTCAGTGTATGCAGGATAAACCTGTTCAAGCACAATTTCTCTTGCCTTATTAATTAAATCTTGTTTTCGAGTTGCATCAAGAGAATCCAGCTTTTCTAACTTCTCTTTAAAATTTTTGAATAAGATATTATCTTCTACAGGTGTTTCAGTAAACTTTGTCATTTCATCTACAACGCGATCGATTACGAAACGTGGTGGAATAATGTCATTTTGAGTTCTCAGTTTTATACCATCCAAAACCTGAGAAAACTTTCCGGGCAATTTATTCAAGCGCTGAATGTAATATTCTGCATCAGTTTCATTGTTTATTTGATGCATTGACACCATAAAGGTAGGGAATTGATTTTGCACACCAAAAAGCTGATTAACCGGATAGTTGTAATAAATATAGGGTTCCATCTCCAACATCACTTCAAAGAGATAACCTGCAATCCTTTTGGATAGTATCTCTTCCTTGTCCAAATCTTCATCATCGTAAGACTTGAGCACCTCATATTCCTGTTTCAGATAATCAAACATTCTGACTGTGGATTCAGGTGAAGCATCGTCCAATTCTGCATTATGACCATCTATCCCAAACTGTTCCAACAAGCGAATAGAAGTCAGAGCTTCAGGGCTTTCAAGTGCCATTTTAAGAGCAACCCGATTAAAAAAGTTATTAATTGAAAATGGTTTGCCATTCCATTCATGGGCAATATATCCTGCTGCTAAAAGCAGAAGAGCTGCAAAAACTAATAATATCTTTTTGAACATGGTTTTCTCCTATGCCTTGTTACGTTTGTATATTTTCGGTAATAACCTGAAGTAAACATTTGGAAGCAGCCGACGCATTTGATAGGCCAGTTTACCCAAACCTTTTGCAATGATTATTTCATCTTTATTACCTGAAAGTTTTTTGAGCAATATTTGAATAAACTCATCAACCGGAATACCCTGAGCTATTTCATCATCCATCTTGCCATGTTGAGACATATCTCCACTGACAGCATTAACGCTGATATTGGTTTGCACAAAGCCGGGACAAACATTGACTACACGAATACCATAAGGTGCAACTTCAGCTCTCAGGCTATCCATAAAGCCTATCAATGCATGCTTTGCTGCAGAATATGCCGTTCGCAGAGGCACGCCTACTTTTCCTGCAACACTTGAAATATTGACGACCAGACCTGATTTTTGCTCAATCAGTTTTGGTAATAATGCCTTTGTAATGGTGATATGGGCAAAATAATCCACTTCCATCACTTTTCTATCTACAGCCAAATCAGTATCAATCCCTAAAGATCTTTGACTGATACCGCCGTTATTAAATAACACATCAATCTTGCCGTTTAGTTTCCATGCTTTTTTAGCGACAGATGCCAATTTATCCTGCTCGGTCAAATCAAAAGCTAATATCTGATGATTGTCTGCGTTTTGGCACTCATCAATGATCTGCTTTAAGGCGTTTTCATTTCTGGCTGAAAGGATTAATCTGGCACCCACTGTATCAAGCGCCCTGGCCATTGCTTTACCAATACCTGATGATGCACCTGTAATCCAGACAACTTTATCAGTAAAATAATTGTTGTTATTCATCATATTCCCCTTCAATAGATATTCTGCAGAAGACTA
>JAOUOC010000353.1 GCA_029880585.1 Gammaproteobacteria bacterium | reverse complement strand
TTTTATCGGCTTTTTCTCTATGCTATATTTTTCAAAAGCTGCTTAACAAAAAGAAAATCCTTACCATTTTTATGGTGCTTGGTATGATATTCGTACTTTCCATATACTCATGGCCCTTACTGACAGGAGACGTTAACGGTAGGTTAGCTGCAATAGAAGTTCCTAGCGAGTATTTTGAGGCTTATTCGTTTTTATCAAATCAAACCGGAGACTTCAGAATCATGCATGTCCCAGATTTTATCTACTCTTATGGAAAATATACGAATTTAAAACCATTTTGGAGCACCGAATGGGGTGCCATACAAGAATTCTTAACTTTTTCATCACCAAAACAAACCTTTTGGCCTATAGGCCACTGGGGACATTTTTACGACTTCACCCTATCTCCTTTCTACCATTCTTTATTAAGAAAAGGAGATGTCGACACTCTCTCCCATTTCCTAGAATGGGCAAATATAAAGTATATCGTTATCCACAATGATATACCTGCGATGGAAGAAGCAATCAAAAATTACATAAATTTCCTAAGCAGTTCAATCACCTTCAAGCTGGTTTTTCATGATAATTTCATCTATATTTACGAAAACCAGCTTACTGAAAAGAAAATAGATGTCTCATCACATGTAATATTAGTTAATGGAGGATACAGAGCTATTAAGAAGTTTATATCAACCTTGAACAACTCAGAAACGAACTACCACTATATTTTCATAGATCAAGAAGTTCCGTTTGAACTATTGGAAAAAGCTAAAACTATATTAACAGATAAGCCAAGAGAACAGCTAACAGAAGATTTAATCTTTGCAAAAATTATCAGCGATAATCCCAACTACGCAATTTACCCCTACAACTACATAATTGAGCATGACCCTAACCATAAATGGTCCAGAGCATCCTATTTGGACCCACACCAACAAGTATGGCATCCTTACGTTAATTGGGAAGATTACGCATGGGATTTTGACTACGGAAAAGGCCTAGCATTTACAATAAACTCAAACGATAGCATGGCAATACCAATAGATTTACAGACTTCAGAAGAATATGTCTTACTACTAAGATATTTTGCAAATGAAAAGGGTGGAAAAATAACCTTAGACATCGAAAACAAAACATTAGAAATGAAAACGTTGCACGAGTACAATGGGTTCTTTTGGTACAAAGATTTTATAAACCTAAACAAAGGAATAAAGCAAATACTCATTAGGAATACGAATGGCTTTAATGCAATTTCTGCAATATCCATAATCCCAAAAGATATGTACGAAAAAATGTTAAAGGAAGCAACCAACTACTTGTCTCAAAGGCAAATATTAGACATTAATCCGAACCTTATTGAGAACCCATCTTTTGAAAACACAATGAATGATTGGAAAATGGATGACAAAGTTTTTACAGACAAAAAATTTGAAGTATTTTTAGATGATTCAGTTGCTTTTAATGGCAACTATTCATTAAAAGTAATTACAAACTATACAAAAACATGGTATGGTTGGAGTTGGATAAGGGGTAATTGGATAAATGTTACAAGTGGAAATGAATATTCTCTTATAACCCACATGAAGGCAGAGAACACTAATGCTTCTCATATTGTGCTAGAGGCTTATGATGAACAAATAAATAGAAGTGTCCAACTGGCTCAGGTTCCATCTGCTATGCATGGAACTTTTGATTGGAGAATTTATAAACGTAGATTTGTTATCCCCGAAAGTGTTACTAAAATTAGAGTAGTACTGAATGCAGGTTGGTCAAATGAAAATGGAACTTTAGCCACAACTTTCTTTGACGATATAAAATTAACCCCCTTGAAATCTAAATGCGTCAACCTCAATTCACAGAAAGCCGAAGAAATCGATGCAAAAATCGAAATCTACACAAAAATCAATCCAACTTCTCACAAAGTTGAAGTTAATTCAACACAACCATTTATGCTATGTTTTTCTGAAAGTTACAGGTCCTTATGGCAAGCAAAAGTTTACAAAGATGGAAAATTAACAGAAACAGTTAAACCGATTCCTATTTATGGTGTTGTTAATGGTTTTTGGATTAATCAGACCGGCTTTTTAGATATTGTTATAGAGTATGAGCCTCAAAAATGGTTCTACATGGGCTCCGCCATATCCATCACGACCCTAATCGCCTGCGCCACATACCTGACCCACGACTGGACGAAAAACAAGGACATCCTGAAACGAGTAAAAAAATGGTCAAGATCAGATTCATCGTAGATCCCAGAATAAAGACATACCTGAAGGAGAACCCAGGTGCCCCTTTCATTATAGGATTCATGACCTTCCTCC
>JAOUOC010000016.1 GCA_029880585.1 Gammaproteobacteria bacterium | reverse complement strand
AGCGCCGATGATAGTGTGGGGTTTCCCCATGTGAAAGTAGGACAATGCCAGGCTTTTATATAAAAGAAAAGCTCACCTTACAGGTGGGCTTTTTTTTATGGGAAAGATTTGGGTATTGGTTTTGCTTGAGGATGGGGTTTCCATGTGACAACCCGTCAGGAAAGACGGGTTGGACGCCGAAGGCGCCCGTAGGGCGAGCTACAAGGATGTAGCGAGTCAAAGTAGGACAAAATAAAAATCGAATAAAGCTTACAGGTGGGCTTTTTTTTTAAGTGAAATTTAGTATTATTCCAATTTTCCGAATGCTTCATGTGATTAATTTGTCCGGAGCAGATCAAGAAGCCCAAAGGGCCGTCCCGATGGGATTGCCTACATGGATGTAGGTAACAAAGTAGGAAGCTATTCAATCACCATTTTTACATTGTTATTTAAAATATTAAATAAACACAAAACGTTGGTAGTATTTTACATAGCGTTAATTCCATATTTATATATATTCATTTATCAATATTCTGCCAATATTTAATTCATTCCTTACATAAGCATGCAGTAATTTATTGTTGTTAAAATTTTTATTTAAAGTCACTTATGACTGCACATTTAATAAAAATATAAACAAAATTTATTTATAATGATTTATCTATATTTCAGTGTTATAAAAATAACATTAGTTATATTTGAAAATAGTTTTTTGATCACGTAAAATTAATTAGATTTCCTTATGAGATATATTAATAGTAAAAACTACAGCTGGTTTTTATTTTCATAATTATGGATGTTGAACAAGATTATTTTTTGATTGTTATATGGTCTTTTAATTGTTTAAAGAAATAAAATAAAACCTTTTAAATTAATAGGTTAGTGTCACTTTAATATTTTGAGATTTGTTCACACATAATTTGCAAAAATTGATATATAAACTATAGTTGTAAAAGGATTTTTTTTAATTTGTAGATGTGCGTCACACTTATGAACTTTTTTATTCAACTTATGTGGCGGACTTTCAGATTGAGTCTATAGTATACACTGGTATCTCGTTCAGAGAACTTAGTTTTACTTAAGAACCAATAAAAGGAAAAATGTTTGGGGCAAAATCTCTATGAGTAGTGGTGGTTCGCAAGACAGCTATGTAGTTTCAACAACTTTACTTTCACTTAATGATAAGGCTGTAGTCAGATCCTTATGTATGCTGTTGTCTTCAAAATTTAATGCACCTTGGGTTGTTTCTACTGATGCAGATGATGGTGATTTGGTTTTAACCTATGATGAGTCTGATTTGAATAACGAATCTTTATTACATAATTTTAAGAAAGTCGTTTATTTATCTCCAGTGTATACTGATTCATCGGATGCATTGAAATACCCTATTAGACCAAATAACTTTGTAGAACGATTAAATAATGTAAGTGAGCAAATTAAGCAACTTAAAGCCAGTCAACCTGATGATGAGCATAGTGATAAAAGTTCTTTAACGAGTAAGAAAATTAAGTCTCTACGTTATTTCAAAAGGCTGTTCAAAGGCAATGAAGTATCTCAACAATCAGAGAGTAAATATCATGTGCCACAAGCGCAGATGACGCATGCTAATGCAAATAATGCTTTAACAGAAATAAAGCAACGTTTTTCAAATCACTATGTTGCGGCAATTAAAAGTGTAAATTTTGTTTTTTTGGGAACCCCGGGAAGTGGCAAAACTACTGCAATAAATTCAGTAGGGGCTTCTGCAATTAAGACAGAGGTCACAGCAAAAGATTCTCTACATGTAATAAAATCGAAAACTACAGTTGCTTTGGACTATAATGAGATTACAATAGATGACATGAAGATAAAGCTTTTTGGTAATCCTGGTCAGATGCGGTTTGATTACATGTGGTCATTTACGTGTCGGCATGCTGATGTGTTTGTTATTCTGCTTGATTCTACTAGTCCTGACATGGTTGAGGATTTTTCATTTTATTGGAATTCGGTAAGAATGTATTACATTGGTCAGCCATTAGTTGTTGGCTTGACACATGTAGATTTAGTACCGGATACAGATGTTACACATGAAAAGCTAAGAGCTGTTATCGGTAATGACGCCAAGTTAGCTTTATTGTCTTTGGATCCAAGATCCAAGGACTCTGTGGTCAATTTTTTACACAATACACTAAAACTTATCTAATAGGAGATAAACATGAATATCGAAGCAGTTTGTACAGAAGTATTATCTACAGTGCCAAAAGCTATCGCGGCTGGCATTATAGATATGAGCTCTGGAATGTTGTTGGACGTTAAAACAACAGATTCACATCCATCACAGGTACTTGACATGCTTGCCGCTGCAACCAAAGACCTTTTTGAAGGTGATATGGTTATGGAGATTGAAGACATCTTCAAAAAAACTCGTGGTGAGTCAGATGCCAAGTTCCATTATTTTAAAGAAGTTATTGTTAACTCAACTAACTTGATCCATATTTTCTCACGTATTCCGTCAAATGAATCCATCATTGGTGTAGTTGTTTGCCGTGCAAGCGCAAACCTTGGTTTGTGTTTGACAAAAATGCGTTCAATTATGGAAAAAGCGGAAGCTTAGTTTTTTAAGTCGAAAATACGCTTTGCACACTTGTGTGTGAAGCGTTTTTCTTTGTAACGGGGGAAATGATGTCTGAAGTTGGTAACGACGACTTTCTGGTTGCTGTTAAAAAAGAGCTCAATGATTGTCTTGATGCTATATCAAATTCTCATGCGGCTTTTATTGCTACAGTCGATGGTCATTTATTAGTTGATAAAAACAGGAGTAATCTAGACTTGGAGCCTTTGTGTCCTATGTCAGGTTCTCTTATAGGTATTTCAATAGCACTTTCAGCCCAATTGAATAATGGTCAACTGGAAGAAGCTTTGATAAGAACAAATGATACTGTTATGGCAGCAATTAGAATAAACGATGAAAATAATTCATTATTACTGGGGATAGTGTCTTCTAAAAAAGTTAATTTGGGAACACTTGTTTTAAAGGGTAGAGAGTGCGCTGACAGAATTAAAGATATTATTGAAGAGCCTGCTTAAATGACAAAATCCATTGAAGTGCTGGTTGATAACCTTTATGTTGGTTATGGGTCAGAGCAGGTATTACACATTGAATCACTCAAAATACCTCACAAAGTTGTTTATGGTTTACTAGGTCCTTCAGGAACAGGTAAATCTACATTTCTAAAAGTTCTCTGTCGTCTTGATGAATTTGATCCTACTCTTTGGAGTGAAGGAAAAATTAATTTCAATAATAAGAATTTATTGGATGAATCGTCCACCGAATATGCAAGAAAACATTTTTCTATATTGCGCCAGAAATCACGTTTTTACGGAGATTCTGTACTAGAGTGTGTTTTGGATGGTTTAACAGATCAAAAAATAATTAGTAAAGAAGAAGCTGAAAACTTTGCCAAATCAGTACTCGATAAGCTGAATTTGTGGGATATGTTTAAAGATAATCTGAATACTCCGATTATGGAGTTGTCACCAGGATTTCACAAATTAATTATTATCGCAAAGTTGGCCTACAACTCTCCAAGTTATATGGTGTTAGATGAACCATTTAGAGATTTTGCAATTGTTGAAGAGCCTTATCTTAAAGATGTTATAAAGCAACTTAAGCAGACTATGGGGGTTATATTGGTGACCCACAACAAAATTTATGCCAAAGAAGTATGTGACGAAATAGCTTTACTTTCGGGGGCAAGATTGATTGAAACCGGCTCCAGTGAAAACTTTTTTAAATCTCCTACAACAAAAGTTGGAAGAAATTTTCTTCAGTCAGGTAGCGCGTGGCCTGAGCTGGAAGAAGAGGAAGAAGCCGCTAATGAGAAAACTGTTAAAGAGTTTTCTGATAAGACTAAATTAAAAAAGCAATTTCCCCGACTATCAAGCTTTTATTGGGTTATTCCGGGTCAAATTGGCGGTACACAAAGGCCGGGTCTACTATCAGATGAAGAAGAAGATATCAGAAGGCTGAATAGTATTCATGTTGATTATCTGGTTAGTTTGACTCAGAAAAAAGTTGAATTATCCAAATACCCTGATAACAAGATAGAGGGAATACATTTCCCAATAGTAGATATGGACATTCCGGATCTAAAGAAAACACACGAATTTTTGGTATGGTTAGTGCCTAACCTTGAAAAAGGTAAGAGTGCAATTTTTCACTGTAAGGCGGGTATTGGACGCACTGGCACAATGTTGGCGTGTACCTTGGTCTTTATGGGAATGAGTGCAGCACAAGCAATCGAAAAAGTAAGAACCGTTTTTTATCAATATATTCAAACTGATGGCCAGTTACAGTTTGTCTATGATTATGAAAAATATAATCGAGAACGGCTGGAAGCTAAGTAAACAATTGTGTTTAAGGTATCTGCTCTTTACTGCAGTCTTTGCAGTATATGTCACCGCTACCTTTATGATAGAGAACCTTTTCACCTTTAAATAATTCTTTTTCACAAGCAGTGCAAAAATAATCCAGTTCAAGATTAATATGATCAAAACCATCAATGGGTTGTGTGATCCCCTGAATAATTTTTGGCCAGGGTTTGTCTTTTACAATATAGCCTCGATAGGTTTCGTGCAGATCTCTAAAGAATTTTACAATATCTTCTGATACCTTGTGTTTGCGAAGTATCTTTGCAAACAATTCTTCACGGTAATCAAAAATGTCATCTGTAATTACCATCCAGTGATGAGCGTTTCTGGGCCTATCACCAAAATAAACATCTTCGCCCGTAAGCGCCTTGTATAGAAAAGAATATTGCTTGCTGGCCACATGGTGCTTGGATACATCAGTGAAATAAGAAGCCAGAATATCATCCTGAAATACTTCATCATAAAAATCTGATAGAATTTTTTGCAGTAAACTGCCTTCCTGTAAGGTTTCCCATATTTCAATATTGGGCTCGGGATAACGATCCCCCTCGTCATAATGGGTGGCAAGATCATTTTCATCTACTTCCGGACTTAAAAAGGCATCGTGGAAAATGGCGTCAGGCTCACCTCCTCTCGCAAGCGCCAGAGATTGACCTTTGTAGACCATTTGGGGGTTTCCACAAAGGTAAATAATCCAGTTATCAAGCTCACCAACTGAACCAAATGCGAAATCAGTTGCTTCGCCTTGCGGGATTTTTATTGAGTTATTACCTGTGATTGAACCATGGTAATGAAAATTGCTATTTATTTCAGTGAGCTTTTTCAGGTGTTTGCGATAATACAGCGCATCTTCATCCACACCACTGTGAAAAAGGCTAATGGTGCCATTATGCTCTTTTTCAAAGGCTTCATCTATAACTCCTAACAATGGCGCAAGGCCAGTTCCACTGCCTATCAGCAAAAGGTTTTTGTCTTTATCTCCATGATAATGACAATTACCAAGAGGGCCCTGAATATCAAGACTGTCACCAACTTCCAGCTGTCTGTCAATGTAAGATGACATTTTGCCGTTTTCTATGAGTTTGATATGCAGTTCAATTCTGGATTCTTCATTATGTTTATTTGCAATGGAATAGCTTCTGATTACACCTTCATAGTTTTTAACATTGATAAACTGACCGCCATGAAAGAAAAAATGTTGGTTAGGTTGTATGACTAGTTTTATGATGTCTGAAGTCAGATATTCCTTGGTGATTATCTTTGCTTTACTAAAGATTTTAGCTTCAGCCAGAGGAGCGACCTCCAAATCGTTAAAGTCCTTGCATAAACATGGCAAAAATTTTGCGTCATTTACTTCTGTTTCATTCAGACCTTTGAGGCTATCTCGAGGTACTTCACCACTCAGTATTTGCATCATACAGGTTTGGCATATCCCTGCCTTACAAGAAAAAGGAACATTAATACCATTTCTCAAAAAAGTATTAAGTAAGCTTTCATTATCTCTGGATTGGTAAACTTTACCCTGATATTTAACAACGGCCATAAATTTAAGGACTCAAATTGGTTTAGCGTTAATTATAGAGGGTTTTAAAAAAAACGACAGGTTATTTATGTGAGAATTTGAAGTAAGTCATTGAACTCCCTAAAATTTTTATGGGAATATCGCCAAATGAAATATATTGGTGCGTAACAAAAAAACTGCTACACACTAACATATTAGTTAACATGATAAAGACTTAATTAAAAAATTGATCTATCTAAGGAAGTTGAATATTGCTATCACTTTGTCCCGGAACAACAATTTTGGATGCCTGATTTCTTTGGTATTCCTGAATTTCTTTCAAGGTTTTTTCCATAGCCTCCTGAGCCTTGACGGCAAAAGAATCAATGGCTGTTTTCAGATCATCACCTTCAAGTTCAAAGTTAAGCGGTAAAGCACCTGCAGGTGTCATTACTTGTGTTTGCCCTAAAAATACAGCTGATCTTGAAGTGTCAACATCTCCATCGATATTGACTGGAATCAGTTTGCGAATTGTGCCAACTTTTTGATCTGTGAAGACCTCTTCTTTGACCAGTGTATTTGGATCGAGCGAAATTTGCGGTAAATCTTGAGTCATAGTGTTTTCTTGTAATCAATCAAACTGCTATTATAAGACCTGACGTTCCTGATTGCCAGCAAGTCAGGAGATTCTTTAATTTCCAATAATACTTAAAACGATTTTAAATTTGATGAATAACTGGTTTGTCTATATCATTGAGTCAGAAGATGGGCGCTTGTATACAGGCATTACCAATGATATAGCCAGACGTATGTCTGAACATTGTCATGATAAAAAGGGCGCAAAATTTTTCCGGATATCGAAGCCTTCAAAGCTGCTATACGTAGTTTCATGCGAAAATCGTTCAGAAGCTTCCAAGCTGGAATATCAAATTAAAAGAATGTCAAAGCAAGATAAACTGGCTTTGATTGAATCTTGTGAAAATCAGATAAAAGAATTTAATACTATAGAATTGTAATTTTGGAAGCTTTGGTAGCAGATTTATGAATAAAAAACTTGTCATTAGAAAGGCTCACAGATATATAGCGCTTGTGGTTAGTGTGCAATTACTTTTTTGGTCTCTTGGTGGATTGTATTTTTCGATATTTCCGATTGAGCGTATTCATGGAGATCATTTGAAAGCGAGGCTGGAAGAACCTGACAAGGAAGAAATACGCAAGTATGTCTCAATTGGTAGTATCACGGACAAGGTTGAAAACAAGGATGTGATCATTAATGTTTCATTGAAATTCTCTGCCAGAAATCCACTATATATCGTTCAACTGCTGGAAGAATCCCCTTTGTTTTTTGATGCTCAGTCTGGTGAAAAGTTGTCAAAATTAACAGAAGAGGAAGTTTTAGATTTGGCATCAAGATTATCGAATGGAGCCGGTAATCCTGTTTCAGTTGAATGGTTGACTGAGGTAGAAGTTGACAGTGAATATCGTAACAAACATTTGCCTGTCTATCGTGTTGCTTTTGATGGTGCTGATTCGCTAAATATGTACCTTCATGGTTTTACAGGCGAAATCGTATCGATGAGAACTTCAGAGTGGAGAATTTTTGATTTTCTCTGGATGATGCATGTGATGGATTATGAAACCAGAGATAATTTTAATCATTTTCTCTTACAGTTTTTTGCATCTCTGGCTGTTCTGAGTTCGTTGTCAGGTTTGTTATTGTGGTGGAGTAGCCGTAGGAGAGCCCGTGTCTCCTGAACAAATTAATCAATTGTTTGACGAAGTAAAGCAGCATTTGATAAAAGATTATCCTTTTTTGCAGGATTGGCATTTCAAAATTGATAATGCGAAGAAGAGAGCTGGCGTATGTCGTGTCAGCAAAAAAATCATTGGCATCAGTTACAACCATTTAATCAATAATTCTGAAGAAATTATTAAAGATACTCTATTGCACGAATTTGCACACGCAATAGCTTTTCAATTGCATGGAGAGGCAACTCATGGCATGTTTTGGAAAACAATAGCAAAAAAAATTGGTGCCACGCCAAGGGCATCAGGACACTTTAATTTGCCAGATGCACCGTGGAAATTGGTATTATCCTGCTTTGAAACAGAAAAAATTGAAGTCATAGCCCCTCGATACAGGATAAATAAACGCATTAAACATTTCTTTTTGAGAGGGAATATCTCAACAAAGGGAAAGTTGTATTTTTTGCCATCCAGACAGGTTGATGATTATCTTGCAGGTAAACTGGCTTTTAAGGAGCTAAACTTTTATCAGTAAATGTCGACTTTATCCTGTCCTTTTGCTTGCTATCAAAGCATTATATGGCGGTGATTTAAACGTTTTGTACTATTAATAGAATTTGTGGTGAAAGATTTATGATGCATCAGGCTTTGGAAAAAATTGTTAAGCAGTTGAACACTATCATTCTGGGAAAGGAACGCCAGATTAAACTATCTCTTGTTTGCCTGTTGGCAAAGGGGCATTTGTTAATTGAAGATTTGCCTGGAATGGGTAAAACTACATTGGCTCACGCTTTGGCTAAAGTATTGGGGCTGGAGTTTCAAAGAATTCAGTTTACCAGTGATCTTTTACCAGGCGATATTATTGGTTCAGCAATTTACCGACGTAGTGATGAGACCTTTAAATTTCATCATGGTCCAATATTTACTCAGGTTCTGCTAGCAGATGAAGTCAATCGAGCCACGCCAAAATCTCAAAGTGCTCTACTTGAGGCAATGGAAGAGCATCAAGTGACTTCAGATGGACACAGTTATGCCTTACCACAACCGTTTTTTGTAATCGCAACACAAAACCCTTTCCATCAAATTGGTACTTATCCGCTTCCTGAATCACAACTGGATCGATTTTTGATCCGTATTTCTTTAGGTTATCCTGAACCACAGGTTGAACGTTTATTGTTTTCAGGTCAGGATACTCGTCAGCAGATAGAGCTTTTGAAACCGCAGATGGATGCAAAGTCACTGATTGAATTGCAGTCGCAGGTACAGGCAGTTTCTACAAGCGAGGTGTTACTGGATTATCTCCAGATTCTGGTGAATCAAACTCGACACAATACTTTGTGGCAACATGGATTGTCCCCTCGCGGCGGTTTGGCATTGTTAAATGCTGCTAAAGCATGGGCATTTTTGCATGGACGAGATTATGTGATACCAGATGATATTCAGGAAGTCTGGTTTGCTGTTGCTGGACACCGATTGGAGCATCATATCGGGCGAAGTGAGCAGGATTCTGATGTTACAGCCTTACTCAAGCAAGTTGAAGTTCCTCGTTAAATATGTTCAAAGACTACTTTGTACTCTACAGATTGTTCCGCCGTTGGTTTGACCGAAGAATGCCAAGGAGTGACAATGTTGTTTTAAACCATAAATCTACCTATATATGGCCATCAGCTTATGGATATCTGACCTTGATGGTATGCATCATCATGTTGATCGGCGCAATTAACTACCAAAATAATCTTGCCTTTCTTTTGACCTTTTTATTGATTGGAATCGGATTGGTTAGTTTGTTATCCGGCTACAAAAATCTACAGGGAATTCGTTTGATTCTAAACGCACAAAAAGAGGTATTTGAGTCCGAAACAGTAGTGATTGAATTAAGTCTTTCTTCCGCATCTGACAAATCTCACTTTTCAATAGGTGTCGGAGAATCAAAAAGTAATATGACCTGGTGTGATATTTTGCACCCTGAAATGACAAAAGTGATTTTGCATTTGCATTGCAAGAGCAGGGGGCTTTGGTCATTGCCCAGAATGGTGACTATGAGTCGATTTCCTTTCGGATGGTTTTCTGTATGGTCATATTTTGCATTCGAGCATACAGTTTTAATTTATCCCAAACCCATAGAACCACCTGCAAACGTGATAAAAGGAGGTGGGCTGGATCAAAGTGATGAAGGTGAAGAAACGATTGAAGGGATCCGTAAAAGTGGAAGTGAAGATTTTCATGAGCTAAGAAATTATCAGGCTGGAGAGTCAATGAACAGGATAGATTGGAAATCTTATGCGCGTGAAAAGGGTTTGTTTATCAGGGAATTTACAGAATCATTGGCCAATCCGTTGGTTTTTGATTGGGATAATTTTGTCCTGACAGAGGATGAGCTTAAAATCTCCTATTTGACTTATATGGTAATTCAGGCATCTGAGCAAAATATGAGTTATGCTTTAAAACTTCCCGGGCATTCAATATCTATGAATGATGGAGATCAGCACAGACGGGATTGTTTGGCTTTGCTGGCAACCTATCAATTGCCGCAAGAGGCAAGGGAGTGGTGAATATGGGGGTAACTATTCTCAAACATTCAGAATTTGAAAGAAAACCTTTGCCTATCGTTGAAACAGTGGTTACTCAACAATTAATATTACTTCCTCTGTATTTCTTCTTACCTTTTTGGCTAACAATTGTTTCTCTTGTAATTGCTGCTGTTGTTCTGCGAGCCGAGCTTAAAGGTGAATTTACCATTAATCGATGGCTTAAGGTTGCGCTTACCTTGGTAGCATTTATTCTGGTTTTTGTATCATTTAGAAAGATTTCCGGGCGTGATGGCGGTGTGGGCTTGATAAGTCTGATGTATGCCTTCAAGTCTTTAGAGATCAAAAAGCCAAGAGATGTGAATGTGATTTTGTCGTTGGGATTTTTTATTCTTTTAGCTGGTTTTCTGTTTTCCCAATCTCCGATGATTGTTGTGTATCAGGTTATTCCAATCATGATGATTTTGCATGTTTTGGTCATGCTCAATAGTGTACATAATGTTCATCTAAAATTTATAGATTCAAGAAGTATTAAGTTTGAACGAATTAAACCGCATGTTAAATATATATTTCTGGCTTTGCCTATCATGTTTGTGTTTTTCGTCTTTTTTCCAAGATTAGGTGGTCCATTGTGGAGTATGCCTGGCATGAAATCGGCTGTCTCAGGTGTTTCTGATACCATGATGCCTGGAGAAATTAGTGATCTGCAATTGTCAGACGAAATAGCTTTCAGAGTTAAATTTAATACTACTGCGGACAATCAATCTTCCCTTGTAAATAAATCCAATATGTATTGGCGGGTAATGACGATGAACCATTTTGATGGTGTAGGTTGGTCAAGAAGGAATGTGAAAATTATTTCCAACCCAAATCATCAACTTCCTGAAGAAGCTAAAGTTTCCTATGAAATTACACTCGAAGCCACAAACCAGAAACATCTTGTAGCCCTTGACAGACCATTATCGAAAGTCAGAATTGGTAATCTTTATGAAGATTATTCCGTTGTCAGTGCATTTAAGATTTATGATCGTATCAGATATTCTGCAACATCTTCTCCCACATTAACATTGGATCAGATTATTACTCCAGAACAGCAGGATTTTTTTACCAGATTACCAGCAGAAGGTAATGAAAAAACAAAAGAGTGGGCGCAAAACACCCGTCAATTGTATGAAAGTGATGCTGCGTTTATTCAATCAATATTGGCCAAAATTAACAAGGAAGAATATTTTTACTCATTATCTCCGCCAACACTGGATGAAGATTTGGTGGATAGTTTCTGGTTTGATTACAAAATTGGCTTTTGTGAGCATTACGCCAGTACACTGGTTTTTATAGCAAGAGCGGCTGGTATTCCTGCCAGAGTAGTTGTTGGATATCAAGGTGGAGATAAAAATCCGTTGGCTGATTACTGGATTGTTCGCTATGCAGATGCACATGCATGGACCGAGATTTGGTTGCAGGGAAGAGGATGGGTAAGAGTTGACCCAACCAGTGCAATTGCAGCCCATAGAGTAGAAGAAGTTTTAAGAAGTGATTTTTCTTTCAGGGACAGCTTATTTGAAGATATTGAGTTTGTTGATATTGATAATCTGAGTGCTTTCAAACAAATGACTTACTGGTTTGATAATCTTAACAGTCAATGGAATGATTGGGTATTAGGATATAATAGAAATATGCAGAGAAAATTTTTCTCCTCATGGGGATTGTCAGGATTTAATCAAACTCAGCTAATTGTTATTATGATAATTGCCGTTATGTTTTTTACCCTGTTGTCAGGATTTAATAAATTTGCAAATAGAGACAAACGGACACCAATAGCCAAGGCTTTTAATCTTGTATGCAAAAATCTGGCAAGTAAAAATATCGTGGCGTATGACGCGGCTATCGGGCCGGAGCATCTAAGACAGTTATTGATTAATCGAAAGGCGCATTACTACAGGCATGGTGGTAAGCCCAATTCCGCCTATGATGCAATAATTGACAGCATAGAACAGTACATAAAATTACGCTACAGTAAAAACTCTCCATCTGATGATCAGGAAGCCATTAACAAACTCATCAGGCAAATGAAAAAAGCCACATCAAGATTATCACGATTAACTGAATAAATTTTCTTTTTAGGGTTCTTTTACCCCTAGCTCTGGTCTATTGGCTCAGGCATCTATATAATTCAGCCCAATTTTTAAAGACTATTAGCGAATGGTTTTGGCATGGATATCAGCCCAATCAGAAAATTCTTATATTGTGATACACCAAAAGCATGGCTGGATTATGCCGTTCAGCATTTGGATTTGTTATTGATAGATCATGCCAAGTGTGAAAAGAAAGCCGCATCGACAGCTATGAGTTTAATGTTTAAATATCCTGAGCGCAGTGAACTTCAGGTGAAACTTGCACAATTGGCTCGAGAAGAAATGCTTCACTTCGAACAGGTGTATGAAAAAATCTCACAGAGAAATATAGCATATAGCATTTTATCTCCATCTCGCTATGCATCTACATTAAGAAAAATGGCAAGAGCAAGTGAGCCAGACAAGTTGGTAGACTTCTGTATTATTGGGGCAATTATTGAGGCTCGTTCCTGTGAAAGGTTTGCCAGTCTGGTTCCGTTACTTGAAGATATAGATCAAGAGTTAGCCCGCTATTATAGTTATCTCCTTAAGTCTGAATCTCGTCATTATGAAGATTATCTCGAATTGGCTAAGAAGTATTCAGCACAACCAATTGATGACGTGCTCGACAAGTTTTTACAAGCCGAAGCAGAATTAATAAACTCACAGGATACGGTTTTTCGTTTTCATAGTGGTTTGCCAGAAGGTGAAAATTTTAAATAGTTCGGAACCTATTTAGACTTTATCGGTCTTAACAGGTCAGATTGGCAGCATAATATTATTTTTTGCTTGAGTTGGAATCTTTCGACAAGTAACATATCGGCCTTTGAACCCACTAATTATAGTTAACTATTGAGTGCAGTATGCCGGGCAAGTATAGCAATTTGAGTTCAGTGTTCAGGGGAAGTCTTGTCGCATTGGTAACACCAATGACCCAATCAGGTGAAATTGATTATCAGGCATTGACGTCACTTATAGATTGGCATATAGAAAGTGGAACGCATGGTCTGGTTGTAATGGGAACAACTGGAGAGTCTTCTCTGGTTTCGCAAGATGAGCTGGTTGCAACCGTAGCCGCTACAGTGGAATATGTATCTGGTAAAATACCGGTAATAGCTGGTTGTGGTAGTGCGTCGACACAACATGTACTTGATTTGCTCGGAGAGCTGAACAATGTGGATGTAGATGGTTATTTATGTGTAACCCCTTATTATGTCAAACCATCGCAAGAAGGTTTGATAACACATTATCAACAAGTGGCAGAAGCTGCTGATAAACCGGTTTTGCTTTATAACGTTCCTGGCAGAACAGCTTGTGATTTATCAAATGAATCTGTGGTAGTGTTGTCTCAACATCCGAATATTGTCGGGATAAAGGATGCTACTGGTGATATTGATAGAGTTAAAGAACTTAAAAAATCATTGCCGGAAGACTTTGTGCTGTTAAGCGGTGATGATGCTACAGCGCTTGATTTTATGAAAGCTGGAGGTCATGGTGTTATTTCAGTGACAGCCAATATAGCGCCTAAGGCTATGAGCCTCTGGTGCGAGATGATGTTGAAAAAAGCTGATAAAAGACAAGCCGAAGAGATATTTGAACAGTTGATGCCTTTACATGAGAAACTGTTTATTGAGGGAAACCCCATTCCTATTAAGTGGGCAATGCATTATATTAGCAAGATTGAAGATGGTATCCGGTTACCATTATCACAGCCATCGGAATCTTCTAAAGGGATATTAATTGAAATGTTAAAACTGACCGAAAGTGTCAGGAATCTGGAGTAATAGTTTTGAATGTGATTTTAGATAAAAAAATAACATTAAATACGATAGTAAAGCTATCTGTTATTGCAATGTCATCATTTTTGACAGCTTGCGGTTTTATATATGGAGAAGATGGATTGATAAAAGATAGTACTTATGATTATCTTGAAGCAAAACAAATTAAAGAGTTGTCTATCCCTGAACCTTTACAACAAGGTAACAAGGTTAATTATGCCGTTGTGCCGGCAATAGGTAAGTTGGCTCAACAAGCACCTGTTGGAAAAGACTTAAATGAGCGCCCACCCAATCAGGTTTTAGCTGTTTTGGATAACGTCCGAGTAGACAGGTTGTCGGATAGACCCGCCATTTATATTCAGGATCAGAAAGATTTTGTGTGGCAAAGCATTCTGGATTATTTCACGCTGAGCGAAATTTCACCTCAATCGGTTAATGCAGATGAATATACTATTGATACCGGATGGGTTGCTGTCGATGAAAGAGGTGTCTGGCTCGGTATAAAAAATGGAGAAGAAATTGAAGAGTTTAGAGCGCAATTTCAGATTTTAATAAATACCAGCCAATACAAGGATAATGTGAGTTTAAGTGTTGTTAGAACAAAAGCACAACGTTTAAATGAGGAAACAGAAAAATGGCAGGATGTGCCAACATTTTGGGATGACTCAGTCGACATGCTCAATGTATTACTTTTCCATTACGATAATAAAGCAACTGAAAGAGAGTTGTTGGCTCGAGAAAAACTATTAACCGGTTTTAAAGTTGAACTGAGTACAGATGTAAGTGGTAACCCTGCACTGACAGCCATGGTTTCTATGGAGTTGGCTTGGGAAAAGCTTCCCAGAGTTCTGGAGTTTATGAAGTTTAGAATTGATGATAAGGATGTTAGTCAAAAAATTTATTTCTTTGAATACAAGGAAGAGGCAGAAGGTTTTTTTGCGTCTTTGTTTTCTGATGATGAACAGGAATCGCCTTTAGAAGAGGGCGCTTATCAAGTGGTGTTAACCATGAAAGGGCAAATGGTTGCTTTCACTTTCAAAACAGGTGACGATATTCCCCTCGGTTCGGATGTCTTAACTAAATTATATCCGAAGTTAAGCCAGGCATTTGGTGAGCAACAATAATTTTGTGTATGGCGTTACCTCTCTGGGGTCAGGTAGTAGAGGTAATGCTACAATCATCAAGTCTGATAAAACTGCCATATTGGTAGATAACGGGTTTTCTTGCAAGGAACTTGAAGCACGTCTTGAAGCCAAAGGTTTGTCGCCCTCTGAAATTTCCTTTGTATTGATTACACATGAACATTCTGACCATGCGTCAGGTGTAGCAAGGTTTTGCAGAAAATATCAGGTGCCCGTTTGGTTGAATATGGGAACGAGTTTGGCGTTAAACCTTGACCCATCCCTTGAAGTACATATATTTGATTCTCATACAGATTTTTATCTTAATGATATTCAGGTAATCCCTGTGGCTGTTCCACATGATTCAAGAGAGCCTTGCCAATTTATATTTATCAAGAACGATAAAAAAACAGGCCTACTGACAGATTTGGGTCATATTACACCTTATGTTAAAGAAATGTTTACAGATTGTTGTTGTTTGCTGCTTGAATTTAATCATGACAGGGAAATGCTATATTCAGGCAAGTATCCTCCACAACTTAAACAACGAGTTGGTGGCAATTATGGACATCTTAACAATATGCAAGCATGTGAATTTCTCCAATATGTTAATTTCAAAAACTTAAAACATCTTGTTGCCATGCATTTGAGTCTGGAAAATAATTGTAGTGATATTGTTAAGGCAATGTTGCTGGGGCAATTACCGAATGATGTGGAATTCCATATTGCAGATCAACAATCCGGTTTTGGCTGGATTGAGATAAAATGAAAAAGCCCGTTAAACTAACGGGCTTTGAGATATTACAGTTGGTATGAAACCGGAATTTCAAACTCAAAGGTTTGTAATTTTAATTCTTTTGGAATTGGCTTAAAAGGAGCTGATCGTCTAACCATTTTGACAGTTGCCTTGTCCAATGTTCTTGAGCCGGATCTTTCGACCAGATCTACTTCTAAAACTTCACCATTGGCATCAATTGTCACTTTTACGGTAACATCGCCCTGTTCGTTGTTTCTCGCTGCTTTAGCAGGATATTCCTGATTTTTTTGAAATTGAGAAACCAACTCTCTGGTATATGAACCCGAGATCAAATCAACATCAATAACAGGTTCTTTTGGAGTAATTACCGGCTTGGGTTTTTCAATAGTTGCCACCCTAGTTGGTTTTGGCTGTTGAGCTTGCTGCCTAGATTGAGGCTTTGGCTTTGCTTCTGCAGGTTTGGCTGCAGCGGCTGTTGGTCTTGATGAACCGGACATTTTAGCTAAGTCACTATCAAACCTTCCTTTTATGGGAACAAGAGCCAAAAAACTTGCTTCAAAGCTATCTTTTTCTGATTGTGGGACGCTGCCCCTGATAGTGCGTTTAAAGTCTTTTCCGGGTGGCGTATCACCTAACCAAACATTGAGTAACACTTTCATGAAGTCAGATGATTCAATGGTTTTGAAAAGCGTACCGTTAAGGTAAATTTTAACGCCCAAACCAGGCAGATAATCAATATTTATTTCATCGCCGACCTGAAGTTTACGTTGAAAAACTTCGGAAAAAGCAATGATTTCCTGAGTAAGTGGTTGCCAGGTTTCTCGTGTGTTGTTGATTGCAAGACGTTCTTTCCAGTGGCGTGCCATATTGCGATTAGAATAATCTGACATCAATCTTAAGGACATTCGTTTTGCTATATTTGCATTCGACAAATCATCTGCCTTGTTAACGCCGTTTGGTGCGAAAAGCGCAGCAAGATAAATGTCATTTCTAAATTCTTTGTAGGTGCCAAACCCTATCAAAGAAACATTGGTTCCATTGGACAGTCTATTGGTTAATTTCGCCTCAGCAAATGTTGTTATCCCAAGCGAGAGGCAAAATATTACTGCTAAGTTAAATAGACTTCTTTTTCGAATCAAATTGTGAGTATTCATAGTCTTATTCCACTCTTAAGTTATTAACTTAACTGAACATTTCAATCTCATCCAAAATTCAATTTGTACTTAACATTTCATACGGTTGCTTACGCATAAGTTAGCCAAGCAAGCTTTATTTTCCCTAAAAGAATCCGAATCCTAATCCACAAACATTGTGAGATTAAAACTCCTGATACGGTGCTTCCTGCGGAATGATTGTAATTATAAATTTGACAAGATTATGTATTTAAATTTCAACTGTTGACTTTTAGCCCTTGAAATTCATAGACATAATAATGCTTTTTTTAGGTTAAATGCAAGTTGTCATGGTAGTGAATTTCAAAAAAATCATATAATGGTCATAGACATTGAGAAGCGATATGACATCTCAAAAGTATAATAAATAAAACTGGTTATTCTGTTTTTTTGATGAAACACTTGAGAAAATTTTTAAAATATTACATTATAGAGCGGTTATATGTTAACCAGTTGAAAGGAATTCTGAGAGTAATTTATTTATAAGAAATCCGGTTAAAACTGAAATGTCAGAATGATTTTGAATGTTTTGTTGAAACTCATATCATGATTTTTCCGTTTGTAGTTAAGCGAAGTTAAAAATAATAAAGTATTCAATACAGGTTAAATGAACCAACATATCAGGGACGGTAATTCTATGAAATAATTTGTTTGATATATTTTGGGGGAGAAAATGAAAAAAATTATCAAACTCTTGTTATTGTTGTTTTGCACAACAATAGTGGCGAGTGAGCAAGCGAATTACCAGGAAACTCTTGACGATATTCAAAAAAAGTCAATCTATGGACAAAGTTCCAGCTTGTTGGGCTTGGGACTAGTTCAGCGTATGAATGATGATTATTACATAGCAGCACTTTATTTAGGCGATACATCTGCGTATTCTTCAGTAGATGATATTGCTCATTTGGATCTGGTGCGAGGTATGGAATATCGTTTTGTTTCGCAGAGAAAAACCTCAGCTAGAGGTTTTGCCAGAAAAATAATGGAAGCAATTAGCATCAATAATGATCAGGATAAAATTGCTAACCAGAAGGCGAAATTGAACCGTTTTCTTAGTTTTTTCAAAGGTAACCTCACTCAGGGAGACAGATTAACAATCAATTATCATCCTGACTTTGGTACCAGAGTTGAAATGAATGGCTCGGTTCTGGGTGAGATTGTTAATTCGAGAGAATTATACGGTATGATTGTTAATACATGGGTTGGTCCAAGACCACCGTCTTCTCATTTTAAAGAAGGTATTGCCGGATATAATGAGGCAAAATATGCGCTTGAATTACAAGGGCGTTTTATGGCTTACAAATAAGTTCCAATCATCATTTTTCAAGTCAGGTTTTATCCATTAGATGAAGCCTGACTCAATATCCTTTGTTTCTCCTGTTTACATACATTTATATAAAAGTTATCCTTAACTGTCTGACGATCATTGTAATCCTCGATGAATTTTTTGTATTAAAATCAAACCATTTTCTGTAGAGTTTATATTCATGCCAAACGTATTATTATTGGGAGCCGGATTTGTTACCGGACCTATCGTTGAGTATTTTTCAAAAAAAAATCACAAAATAACCGTTGCCTCTCAATTTCTTTCTGAGGCGGAAGCGTTATGTAAAGGAAGATATAATACACTACCCATTCAACTGGATGTCACTGATCAGGATGCTATTAGAACATTGATTAAAGATGCAGATATTGTCATGTCTTTTGTTCCCTACCAGTTTCATGTTTCGATTGCTCGAATTTGTATTGATGAACAAAAATGTATGGTCACGGCAAGTTATACTTCCAAAGAGATGAGAGAACTTTCTGAACAAGCTAAAGCCGCAGGCATTACAATTCTTAATGAAATTGGTCTTGATCCCGGAATTGACCATATGACGGCAATGCAGGTTATTGATGAAGCGCATGAGAAGGGAGGCAAAGTAACAGGCTTTGTTTCATGGTGTGGCGGGATTCCTGCTCCATCGTCAAATAACAATCCCTTAGGATATAAGTTTTCATGGTCTCCTATGGCGGTTCTGCTGGCGGTGCTAAATGATGCACACTATCTATACGATGGTAAGCCGGTTGCAATTAGTCGTGATAACTTATTGACCAATATGTCCGATGTAAACATAAATGATTCACTGCATTTAAAAGGTTACCCTAACCGGGATTCAGTAAGTTACAAATCGCAGTATAAAATTCCTGATGTTCAGACACTTTTAAGAGGAACACTGCGTTATCCGGGATTTGATATTATTATCAATGCCGCAAAAAAACTGGGTCTTTTGTCATCAGAAATACTTGTAGATAAAAATATCTCCTGGTATCAGTTAATGAATGATATGGAAAGTAATTCTGTAGAGAAGATTAACGACATGGCAAAACAGGCATTTGAATGGTTAGGCTGTTATTCTGAACAGACAATAAAAGGCCAATCTCCTATTGATTGTTTTTGTAATTTACTCTTGTCTAAATTGCAATATCAGTCCGATGAGCAGGATATGATAGTAATGCAGCATAGGATATTGGTTGAATCTGATACTGGCGAAAAGCAATATCACATTTCCACTTTGATAGAGGAAGGAGACGTTGGTGGTTATTCTGCCATGGCAAAAACTGTCGGGTATCCTGCGGCCATTGCAGCAGATTTAATCCTTTCAGGTACGATTTCAAGAAAAGGTGTCTGTATTCCGGTTGAAAAAGATATCTATGTCCCCATAATGAAAGAACTGGAAAAAACAGGTATTAAAATGATTGATACTGTTTTTGATAGTTTTGATGAAAGTGATTTTTTTGGGTTAGAACAAATAAATCAGTCCATTTAACAGAATTCGTTTATTAGTATTATTAATTAACAATTAAAAGCAATAGATTTTAACAATATAGTTTATTGAGAGTTTTAATTGGGGAAAGTCAGGTATTAAAGTTATTCTATACAGGTAAAGTAGTTATCCAGTTGACTGCTTTTTTACATTACAAATTTTTAATTTAAGTACAGGAGAAAGAAATGGGTGTATTAGTTGGGCGTGAAGCGCCAGATTTTACAGCATCAGCGGTGTTGGGCAATGGTGAAATTGTTGACGGTTTCAATTTAAAAGAAACTATTAAAGGTAAAAAGGCAGTAATCTTTTTCTATCCTCTTGATTTTACATTTGTCTGCCCTTCAGAGTTGATAGCCTTTGATCACAGATTAAAAGATTTTCAGGAGCGTGGGGTTGAAGTGATAGGCATTTCAATTGATTCCAAGTTTTCTCATAATGCCTGGAGAAATACGCCAATTAATGAAGGTGGGATCGGTCCTGTTGGTTACACATTGGTGGCGGATATTAAGCATGAAATTTGTCGTGCTTATGACGTAGAACATCCAACTGATGGTGTTGCTTTCCGAGGCTCATTCCTGATTGATGAAGATGGTAAGGTTCGTCACCAGGTAGTTAATGACTTACCTCTGGGTAGAAATGTTGACGAAATGTTGCGTATGATTGATGCGCTTCAATTTAATCAGGATCACGGTGAAGTTTGTCCAGCAGGTTGGAATAAAGGTGATAAAGGTATGACTGCGAGCCCTGAAGGCGTTGCAAAATATTTGGCCGAAGAAGCTGACAAATTGTAAGGTTAAATTTTAGTTGTTAAAGGAGCCAGACTTATGTCTGGCTTTTTTATAGGTGTTGCAAAAACAATTACCGACGATTCAAATAAGGGTCTATATTTAGAATAAGAATTAATCTGTTGAATAAAAAGATAAGGAGATAATGCAATGCCTTTAAGATTTCCCGATGATCCTTTATATCAGATATTAAGAGACGAAAAGGTCAAAGAATTTAACCAGCAGAGAGCGACAGTTGCTGAAATTGATTTTCATGATTGTGATTTCAGAGGTCTGGATTTGCGTGGTTTAAACGCTCATGGTATTAATTTTTCTGGCTGTTATTTTCGGTCAGCTGATTTAAGAGGAATTGATTTTTCTCAATCAAACCTGAATACAGCAAGTTTGGCAGGTTCTCACATATCAGGATGCCTTTTTCCTTCTAATCTATCACCTGAGGAAATATTGCTTTCTGTGGACAAGGGAACACGAATGCGAACAAAATAGTGATTGGCATTTAAGCAGAAAATTTGTTTATAATGACTCCTTTATGACCATGGGCATACAACTTCAATGACTTAAGGGGAAAATTTTGGACGCTTTAAATGATTTTATACTCACGCTAGACGGGTATCTTGGCTCAGCCGACTATTTTATTTGGCTATTGTTGGGAACTGGTTTTTTCTTCACTTTGTATTTAGGTTTTCCTCAAATTCGATATTTTTCTCATGCAACCAGAATTTTAAGAGGAAAATATTCAAAAAAAGACGCTCCTGGGGACACCTCTCACTTTCAAGCACTCACAACAGCACTTTCAGGTACCGTTGGTACTGGTAATATTGGTGGTGTAGCGCTGGCACTTCATCTTGGCGGACCTGCTGCTCTTTTCTGGATGTGGGCAACTGCCTTTTTCGGTATGACAACCAAATTTGTTGAGGTCACACTTTCCCATAAGTATCGCGAAAAAACAGAAGATGGCACCATGGCTGGGGGCCCCATGTATTACATGGAAAAGAAACTTAACATGAAGTGGATGGCTGTTTTCTTTGCTATTGCAACTATTGTTAGCTCCATGGGTAGCGGAAATATGCCGCAAATCAATAATATTGCAGAAGGCTTAAATAGCTCTTTTGGTATTGAAAACTGGATCACGGGTGCTGTTTTGGCTGTTGTGATGGGGTTTGTCATTATTGGTGGTATTAAGCGGATTGCTCATGTTGCTGAAAAAGTTGTTCCCTTTATGGCATTAATATATGTCGTTGGTGCGTTCGCAGTAATCTTCGCTAATTTTGAAAATATTGGACCTTCATTTGTATCTATCTTTACCGATGTATTTTCAGGATCAGCTGCTGTAGGTGGATTTTTGGGTGCCAGTTTTGCGTACGCAATGGACAGAGGAATAAATCGCGGTTTGTTTTCTAACGAAGCTGGTCAGGGTTCTGCACCAATAGCTCATGCTAGCGCAAGGGGTAAAGAGCCTGCTTCAGAAGGTATGGTTTCTTTGTTAGAGCCCTTCATTGATACAATTATTATCTGTACCTTAACGGGGCTGGTTATCTTGAGTTCAGGCGTTTGGAATGAAAAACATCAAAATGAATTTGACCGTTCAGATATGGAATATATTGTTGGCAGTTATGATGAGAACAGCAATGAAGATGTTGGCAAGCTTTTCAGTTATCTTGATAAAAAATCAGATGCTGATGGAGGAATTGCCCATTATACCGGTGAAATAGTGATTGAAAACGGTTTGTCCATTACTGAAGGTTTCACATTGATTAATGCTCGTTCTATAGCTGAGGAAGTGAATTATTCAGTGAACGGAGAGGCATTTACAGGAACCTTACACATTGACGATGGTAAGTTGGTCGAAACTGATAATGTAGTGGTATCAGGTAAATCTTTAATACATTCCGTGAAACTAACTTCTGAGGCTTTCAAACAAGGTTATTTTGGTGGCTATGGAGAATATATTGTTACTATAGGATTGTTGTTGTTTGCTTTCACCACTGCAATTGCATGGTCTTACTATGGTGACAGGGCTGCAATATACCTGTTTGGCCAAAAGGCTGTTCTGCCATACAGAATCGTCTACATAGCAGCATTTTTTGTTGCTTCATTTACCGATGCCACAATTATCTGGAATCTGGCCTATGTGACAGTTGCCTTTATGACAATTCCAAACTTGATAGGTATATTAATTTTGCATAAAGATATGAAAGCCACAGTTTCCAGCTATTGGAAGCACTTCAAAGAAAGCAAGGCAGATTAAACACTTGTTTGAATTTTTGTGATAAAATTATGTCAGCTTGCAGGAAGGCTCTTTATTGAGCCTTTTTTGTGCCGAATTGACAACTTTTATCTTTGAAACAGGAATTTTTTATGAGCAGTTACTTGGCCCCATTGGATGAGATGAATTTTCTTCTTAATCAGGTTTTTTCCATTCAAAATAGCTATGAAAAGATTGGTGATTTTAGTGAGTTTGATGAAGAGCTTTACAAAGCTATTCTGGAAGAAGCGGGTAAATTTGCACAAAATGTATTATTTCCAATTAACAGATCTGGTGATGAAGAAGGTTGTCAGTTTGATAATGGTTTGGTTAAAACCCCTCAAGGTTTTAAGGAAGCATATCAGGAATTTTGTCTAACAGGTTGGCCAAGCACCTCTGGTGATCCTGAGTATGGCGGTCAGGGTCTTCCAAAAGCAATTCATGTTTTGGTGGAAGAAATCATGTATTCTGCCAACACGTCATTTTACCTTTATTCAAGTTTGACAAACGGCGCCTATCAGGCAATTCATGCCCATGGAAGTGATGAATTAAAATCATTATATCTTCCTCCAATGCTGGAAGGCCGTTGGTCCGGAGCAATGGGATTAACCGAATCACATGCGGGCTCTGATTTAGGTATTATCAAAACAAAAGCTATTGAATCTGAGCCAGGCAAGTACAAAATATCAGGAACTAAAATATTTATTACTGGTGGTGAGCAAGATATGGTGGAAAATATTGTCCATCTGGTGTTAGCCAAATTACCTGACGCACCAGAAGGTCCTAAAGGTATTAGTCTGTTTCTGGTTCCTAAAATAAAAGTGAATGCAGATGGAAGTTTGGGCGAAACTAACAACGTCAGTTGTGGCAGCATAGAACATAAAATGGGCATTAAGGGTTCAGCTACCTGTGTGATGAATTTTGATGAGGCTGAAGGTTATCTTATTGGAGAGGTCAACAAAGGATTGTTTGCCATGTTTACCATGATGAATCTTGAAAGGTTATCAATTGGAATTCAGGGAATTGGTCTTGCAGAAACATCTTATCAACTTTCCAAATCCTATGCGCTGGAAAGAACTCAAGGCCGAAATAGTCAGGGGCAGGCAGCTAAAATTATTGAACATACTGATATAAGACGAATGTTGTTAAGTCAAAGATCTTATACTGAGCCGTCAAGAGCTTTGGCACTGTTTATGGGAATGCAGGTAGATATTCAGTATCATCATCCTGATCAGGGTGAGAGGCAAAAGGCATCTCAATTGATGGCTTTATTAACACCTATTGCAAAGGCCTTTTTTACTGACAAGGGTTATGAAGCTTGTAATCATGGTGTCCAGGTTCTTGGTGGTCACGGCTATATTCGCGAGTGGGGCTTGGAGCAATTGGTTCGTGATGCAAAAATTGCCCAGATATATGAGGGCACCAATGGTATTCAGGCTCAGGATCTTCTGGTTAGAAAGGTTTGTCTTGATAAACAGGGATTACTGTCAAATCTCTACCAGATTATTGAGGAGGAATTGAAAAATGATACTCGATGCTCTCAGGCTGAAGTTTTGAATTCAGCTTTGTCGCAATCCCTTCATGATTTTAAAGACACGACAGAATGGTTAAAGGATAATTTTGTACAGCGTGGGTATGAAATTCAGGGATGTGCAGTGGATTATCTGCATGCGGCTGGACATATCATATGTGGATGGTTGTGGTTGAAGATGTTAAACAATTTAAATGAAAATGTTTCTGACGAGTTTGTTGATAGAAAAAAACTTGCCGCTGAATTTTTTACGCATCAATGTTTTCCTTTAGTGAAGGTATTTTGTGAGCAAATTAAAAGTGGCTATCAAAGTACTTCTAATGCACGAAATGATCTAATTTGATTTATTTAGCCAAGCCTTAATGAAAAAGATCAGGTTTTTTTGCCTGATTTTTTTCTTTTTTTAGTATTATTTTTTATACTGTAAGTAGTTTTTATAGAGTTTGAATTGATAAATAGCTTTATTTTTTATGAAAACGGTCATAAAAAGGTTATTTTATTGGTTTTATGGTTGCTTAGCTATTGGTAAAAAGCTAATTATAAGCTATAGTTAGCGCAATATTGTAAAGAAATGTCTTAAGATATTGCTGTAACCTTATGGAATAGTTAAATTTATACTGGCTGAATCAATATATTAAATTTCCATAGGTATAGCACTTTAAGAAAGCTAAAAGGTGAAAAAAATAAAGGGAATCAGCGTTATGTTTCGCAAAATAATCCTATCAATCCTGATGCTGTCCAGTTTGTTTTCTTCCATTTTGTTGGCAGTTGGGCTTGGAGACTACAAGTTAAATTCAAGATTGAATCAGCCCTTAAGTGCTGAAATTGATCTGTTATTTACAGATGATTACGCCATTCATGAGTTGAATGCTGTACTGGCAAGTCAGTCAGAATTTGATAAAGTGGGTGTTGACCGTATTTTTTTCCTCAATGATCTGCGTTTTAAGACAGTCAAGGGAAAAAATGGCAAGTTGGTTCTAAAATTGACAACCAGAAGAGAAGTGAAAGAACCTTTTCTGAATTTTCTGGTTGAGTTGAATTGGCCAAATGGTCGTATGATTCGCGAATATACTTTTTTGCTAGATCCGCCTTTGTATGATAGTTCAACATCATCTACCATACAGAAAACGCAAACAACTTACTCGCCAGTTTATCAGACTGAGAAAAAGAACCGTCCCAACCCAGCTCCTAAAAAAGCACAAGATTTCAGCTTTACAGGCTCTACTTATGGCCCGGTAAAAGAAAATGACACGCTGTGGAGTATCGCTACAAAAGCCAGACCTAATTCCAGAGTAAGTATACAGCAAACATTGGTTGCTATTTTCAGGGCTAATCCTGATGCTTTTGCAGAAGGAAATATCAATAATTTATTAAAAGGAAAAGTTTTACAAATACCTGATGCTGAAACAGTTGCTTCTGTCCCTCACAGAGCTGCACTTCAGGACGTTGTTATGCAAAATAAACAATGGCGCTCCGGTGGAGCAAGAAAGATTGTTGGAAATAGCAATAACACAAGCTCATCAAGTAATGCGTCAAAAGGCGGCAGGCTAACGCTTGCAACACCGGATTCTTCAGGGGGTGGTGGCGCTTCCGGATCGGGAACCAGTGACGAAGAGTTGGCTGTAATTGAAGCCAGATTAGCACGAAGTCAGGAAAAAACTCAAAGCCTTGAGGCTGAAAACAATCAATTGAAAGAAAGCCTGCAAGCGGCATTGAATCAATTAAAAGAATTGAAAACAGATGATAGCCCTTTAAATGTAACGGACAGTGAGTTAGCGGTATTAACAAAACTGCCAGAACAGGATGTATTAGAGGAAGATAGCAAGATTGATGAAACGCTTGATTCATCTGAAGATAAAAATGTTGTAGATTCTGAAGCAATACAGCCGCAAGATGAACAGAAAGTAGCAGACACTCAGCAATCTGACTCGGCATCAGAAAGTTCAACTTCAGAAGGCGCTACTTCTGAGACTCTTGCTACTGAAAAAGAGCAATCAGCATCCACTAGTGAATCGTCTTTGAAACAACCCGATTTTCTTAAAGAGAAAGAAAAAGACTGGATTGAAGAGTTAACTGGTTATGT
>JAOUOC010000352.1 GCA_029880585.1 Gammaproteobacteria bacterium | reverse complement strand
TGATCAATCTCGAAATTAATAACCAAATTGCAGTGGTCAGTTTTAATCGTCCTGACAAACATAATGCCCTTGATATGGAAATGTTTTATACGATAGTTAGAACTATTAAACGACTCAAAAGAGAAAAATCGGTTCGAGTGGTGATTGTTAAAGGCAACGGTGCAAGTTTTTGTTCGGGGTTGGATATTAAATCGGTTTTGAGCAAAAAATTAAACAACTTAAAATTGCTCTGGAAGTGGTTACCCTGGCAGCCTAATCTGGCGCAACGTGTAAGCTATGGCTGGCGTCAATTGAAAGTGCCTGTGATTATGGCAATACACGGTAATTGTTTGGGCGGTGGTATGCAAATTGCGCTGGGTGGAGATTTCAGAATTGTTCATCCTGATACCAAATTATCCATCATGGAAGCCAAATGGGGCTTAATTCCGGATATGGCTGGAACAGTGGCTCTCAAGGAAAATATGCCGCTCGATCAAGCCATGTTGTTGGCGATGACTGCCGATGAGATTTCAGCCAAACAGGCACTTGAAGCTGAACTGATAACTGCAATTGAGAATGATCCATTTCAGGCAGCAATGAATCTTGCAGAAAAACTGAAATCCCGCTCCCCTGACACTAATCGAACCATTAAAAAAATGTATCATCAGATCTGGTGTCGGAAAGCAGGCAATATTTTGGCCAAAGAAACCTTTAATCAGTGGAAGATTATTCTGGGGAAAAACCAGAAAATTGCGGTTAAAAAACAACTTGGGCAAGATGTGGATTATCAATAACCTCCGCCAAAGACAAAGGTTATTGAAGTTTTGATAATTACAGTTTCACTTTACAAACAGAACTTTTGTCCAGGCACTCAAAAGATAGCCAGCCGTTTTCTGCATCATAATCCATGGGTTTGTTGGTGTAAGGATTATTGAATTCAGATTCTTTAATAGCCTGTGGAATCAATTCTTTATCAACCGTTTTTAGAGAAAGTTGTAAATTGACCAATCGAATCATGGTGTTTAAGTCGTGAACCCTGGCGATGTAGTCTTCTATAGGCCAGGCAGCATAAGATAGCATAAATTTGCCAGTTAAGTTGTAATAGTTTGATAAATTAAAGTAACTCGGTGTTGGGATATTGTCATGAATACAATCTACATTATCCTGTTCAATGCCATTTTTACAATTTTCAAGATAAAACAAAAAGTCAGCTAGTGATAGCTCTGATAGATCTTTCATAGGTTGAACATAGGATCGATAGTGCATATTTATAGATGCATTGGGTTGGTACAATGCCAAAAATACATAAAACATATTGTTTTGTTCTGCTAGATAGTCCAAATTGGGGTTGGCTAAAAAATGATGCACATATATAAATTCGGTATCAAATGTAGCGATAAAATCTTTTTCATCGTTTGACAAAGGTAGAAGGAATGATTTGATTTTTTGAATTTGTTTTTCATTTAAGTTGTTTTTACGAATAAAGTCAGACAAGAATCCAAGATCAGACCAAAGTGGTTCCAGCGCTATCATTTTACCAATTAGAAGGTTGTCTTGATCTAATGCCATTCGCCAGAATTTTATATCAGCTATCAAATTTTTTATTATCTTGGAATTATTTAATTGTTGGCTAATTGTTGAAATCTGGATTTTATTTAATTTCAATATAGGGCTATATCCTGGCAAAAGAGACATATTTGAAAATTGAAAAGGGTATTCAAATTTTTGTAATTTAATCATGGTTTGATAACGTTGCAATTGCAGTAGTAGCAAAGGATCATCAGCTGGCATATCTGCTATTTGCTTATTAATTTTTGAAACACAATCATTTTGTTTTCTGACAGAACAAAATTCAAAATTATCCCCCAATGTATCTGGGATTCTTTTCCCCAAAGTTTCGAGATAATCCTGAGTTAACATATCGTCGATACCGTTGTTACGGTTCTCTGCATAACGTTTAACAAATGCCATACCGCTTTCCATCATATCTTTATCAGCTGATGCGGATATACCCATATAAGCAAAATAAGCATTATCAGGCGATAAAACTAAAGGTTTTGGTTTGATAAGTTCTTGTATTTCTGGATCAAGTTCTTCGTCAAAGATTGATAGATTGATTAGAAGGACAATTGTAATTAAAGAGATAACCAGAGTTACAAGACCTAGCAGTATTTTTTTGAAAATAACCATAGACGTTTATGTTTTGTTATTTGATATAGTTACATATTATCGTAAAGCTATTTTCATTGTAAGCCTGAAGTAATAGAGAAGGTTTTCTCTTAAAGCATAAAATTTCATTGAAATAATTTTAATCAGAGAATAAT
>JAOUOC010000351.1 GCA_029880585.1 Gammaproteobacteria bacterium | reverse complement strand
TTTTGGTATTTACATCAAAATCAGGAAGCCATTAAACAAAGTATACTGGATTATTTTTTGCCTACACTATGGCAGGATATCTCCGAGTTTTTAGTTGAATTTTTCTATGAATCTCAAGCGCAGATGGTTATTGCCAATGCCATACTATCCGGTTCACTGGTTTTATCCTCAGTTTTTTTATTCCCCATAAAAGAGAAGTTTTCTGCCATATTTGAAAAGGATTACTGTCAGATTGCGGGTAAATCCGAGAGAGAATCACAAGAGTTTCCCCTTTTGTATCAGGGATTAGAAGAATTAAAACTATTAGTCATATATATTACTGCTCAAGGTATTATTCTTTGGATCGGTTTTTACCCCTATGTCTGGGCCGAATGGCTTTCAATTTTATTGAGTTATTTCTTTTTGTTTTTTACCTTTTCGCTGGATTTTATATCACCAACACTTCAACGACACCGAAAAAAGTACAGTTTTATTATTAAATTATTAACGATTAATTTCTGGCAAACCCTGTTATTTGGTTTTATTTTTTCTTTACCTGTTATTCTTTTAGGGCAACTCGTTTTCAGTTTTGAAAATCTTACCTTGATAGAAGTATCAGCAATTTTATTTCTGGTTAATATCTTTCTTTTTTCCATTGCCGTTTCGTCAGGAACTGTGATTGCATCAGATCTGCTTGATTCATCAGAACAAGTCAAAGAACCCTCATCTAATAAAAAAACTACTGGATATGCGATTTTGATTACCACCTTCTTGGTTGTCATTACCTTTCACTGGTTTTTACTAAAAAGCCTGCACCATAAAAGTCAGATATTAAAAGCCAGCTATGAAGTTGACTGGGATTCAATCGACTACCAATTACCATCTTTAAATAAACTGTTAAGTGGAAAGGTTGATAGCAGATTTTCTATCAATGTCGACATTTTCAATCCCACTCCACACGACATAGTAATTGAAAATAGCACGATATATATTACACAATTTAATCAATCAATTGCAGAAGTTAAAATAGATGGTTTCAATGTTTATTCTGGTGAAAAAAGACCTGTTAAATTAAATTTTGATAGTATTTCAACATTGAATAATGCAAGTAAGATATCCGATTTACTGGAAGGCTGGCAAGTTGAAATGCATGTGGAACTAATGCCTTATATTCCATTAATCGTCAGATTTACTGATTAGTAAATACTTTTCTCTATATTTTATTGATAAATTCTAAGTTATCGATAGATAAAATCATTACCTCAATTCTCAGTCGAAATATAACTGCTTTTTTGGTATTCTCACTCTATCTTAAATAAAGGTGTTTTTTATATGATTAGTGTTATTTCGCCAGCAAAAAGTCTGGACTATGAATCACAGCTACCAACTCAAAAATTCAGCCAACCAGAATTTTTAGATCAATCTAATCAACTGATTGAACAGTTACGAAAACTGGCGCCACAAGATATTTCCTCACTAATGCATTTGAGTGACAAATTGTCTGTTCTTAATTTTGACCGCTATCAAAACTTTTCAACACCATTCAATTCTGACAATGCCAGACAGGCGCTGTTAGCTTTTAAAGGTGATGTTTATCAGGGGTTGGACGCACAAAGTTTTAGTGAAGGCGATTTTGAATTTGCACAAAAGCATTTACGGATGCTTTCAGGTCTTTATGGTATTTTAAAACCTTTGGATTTGATGCAACCCTATCGTCTGGAAATGGGTACTAAATTTGTTAATCAAAAGGGGAAGGATTTGTATGAATTTTGGGGCACCACTTTAAATAAGACTATTCAAAATGAATTATCCAATCATCAACAGCCAGTTTTGATTAACCTTGCTTCAAATGAATATTTTAAATCACTACAAACCAAAGATTTTCCATATCGAATCATTAATGTTGATTTCAAAGACTGGAAAAATGATAAATATAAAATTATCAGCTTCTTTGCAAAAAAAGCTCGTGGTTTAATGTCCCGCTATATTATACAAAACCGAATAGATACACCTGAAGGATTAACACAATTTAATCTGGACGGATACTACTTTGATCCTCAATCAAGTTCAGATGACCATTTGATTTTTCTCAGAGATGAAAAACCGGCATAAAAAAAAGCCACTGATGACAGTGGCTTCAAATTCATTATCGAAAATATTTAACTCTTTTTTGCAACTCTATTCACATAGGTCAATGGATTGATCGTACGACCATCTTTAATCACTTCGTAGTGAACATGAGCGCCAGTTGAACGTCCGGTATTACCCATTTTGGCTATCTTGTGACCTTTTTTAACAATGTCACCTTTCTTAACCAACGAAGCTTTATT
>JAOUOC010000015.1 GCA_029880585.1 Gammaproteobacteria bacterium | reverse complement strand
AATACTTTCAATGGTACCCGAGTTGCCATGGCCGACTATGATATGCAGGATTTGAGTTATGAAATCAATTTGGAATCGGCAAAACTTGCCAAACAGGCTGCAAGTGAATTTTCGACAGCAGATAAACCGAGATTTGTAGCAGGTGTTTTAGGACCCACCAATAAAACCGCCAGCATATCGCCTGATGTTAATGATCCAGGCTATCGCGCCATTCAATTTAATGAATTAAAACAGGCCTATTATGAATCGGCGCAGGCACTTGTTGAGGGCGGCGCAGACATTCTATTAATCGAAACAGTGTTCGATACCTTAAACGCCAAGGCTGCTATTTTTGCCGTTGAAGAATTTTTTGAAAACACAGGCAAAACCTGGCCAGTGATGATTTCAGGAACCATTACCGATGCTTCAGGTAGAACACTTACCGGACAAACAACGGAAGCCTTTTATAACTCCTTAAATCACATCAAGCCAATCAGTTTTGGTTTGAATTGTGCGCTGGGAGCCAAAGAACTGCGTCAATACATCGCTGAATTATCCCGTATTGCTGATTGTTATATCTCTGCTCATCCCAACGCAGGCTTACCGAATGAATTTGGTGGTTATGATGAAACTGCCGAAATGATGGCAGAAGAATTGAAAGAATGGGCTGATTCTGGCTTACTAAATATCGTAGGTGGTTGTTGTGGCACATCGCCCAAACATATCGAAGTGTTAGCTACAAGGATGGAAGGCGTTAAACCTCGCAGTATTAAACCATTAGAACCCGCCTGCCATCTTTCAGGTTTAGAACCTGTAGCCATTGATAGGAACAGCCTTTTCGTTAATGTCGGAGAACGAACCAACGTAACGGGCTCAGCCAAATTTTTACGTTTAATTAAAGAAAATGATTTTGAACAGGCACTGGATGTCGCCAGAGAACAGGTTGAAAACGGCGCACAAATTATCGACATCAACATGGATGAAGGTATGCTTGATTCAGAAGAAGCAATGGTTAAATTTCTCAATTTAATAGCTGCAGAACCTGATATCAGCCGTGTTCCTGTTATGCTGGATTCTTCAAAATGGGAAATTATTGAAGCAGGTTTACAGTGTATTCAGGGTAAAGGCATTGTCAATTCCACCTCCCTTAAAGAAGGTGAAGATATTTTTATCAAACAAGCAACCCTCGCAAGACGCTATGGTGCAGCGATTATTGTCATGGCATTTGACGAACAAGGTCAGGCTGATACTTTTGCACGCAAAACTGAAATCTGTCAGCGCGCTTATAAAATCCTGACAGAACAGGTTAATTTTCCTCCACAGGATATTATTTTCGACCCAAACATCTTTGCCATTGCAACGGGCATTGATGAACACAACAACTATGCCAAAGACTTTATTGACGCTACACGCTGGATAAAACAAAACCTGCCTCATGCGATGGTTTCCGGTGGCGTTTCCAACGTTTCCTTTTCATTTAGAGGAAACAATAAAGTCCGTGAAGCCATTCATGCAGTCTTTCTTTATCATGCCATTGAAGCTGGTATGGATATGGGGATTGTTAATGCCGGTCAACTGGAAGTGTATTCCGAGATTGATCCCAAATTACGCGAAGCTGTTGAAGCGGTTGTTCTAAACACGAATGATAAAGCAACAGAAGAACTGGTAGCAATAGCCGAAAGTTATCTGAATGTTGGTACTGAAGAGAAAGCTGAAAAGAAACTGGCATGGCGAGAAACTTCCTTCAATGAAAGAATTGAACATGCCCTGATTAAAGGTATTACAGACTTTATAGAAGAAGATATTGAAGAAGCCAGGCAAGCATTAGATCGCCCTTTGCATGTGATTGAAGGGCCTCTAATGAGTGGTATGAATACCGTCGGTGATCTGTTTGGCGCAGGAAAAATGTTTTTGCCGCAAGTGGTTAAATCAGCTCGTGTGATGAAAAAAGCCGTTGCCTATCTTGAGCCATTTATGGAACAGGAAAAACTGGACAGTAATTTGCCAAATCAGCAACGCAGCAAGATTCTATTGGCCACTGTAAAAGGTGATGTCCATGATATTGGTAAAAACATTGTTGGTGTGGTGCTGCAATGTAACGGCTATGAAGTGGTTGATCTGGGCGTAATGGTCAGTTGTGAAACTATCATAGAAACAGCCATCAAGGAAAAGGTAGATATCATCGGTCTATCTGGATTGATCACGCCTTCATTGGATGAAATGGTTTATGTAGCCAGTGAAATGCAACGTCACGGCCTATCCATTCCGCTAATTATCGGTGGCGCAACCACCTCCAAAACCCACACGGCCGTTAAAATTGACCCGGGCTATGAGCATTCAGTTATTTACATTACTGATGCTTCCAGAATTGTGAATGTCGCCAATCAGTTGCTCAGTGATGACAGCAAACTGGCTTTTATTCGAGCCACCAAGGAAGAATATGAGGCATTGCGTGTTGCCAGAAATAATAAAGGTAGTAAAACCAATTTTACTTCGATTGAAGATGCCAGAAATCATGGCTTAAAGATTGATTGGAACAATCACCAAACGCCTAAACCCACTTTTCTGGGAGAAAAAGTCTTTGATGATTATCCTTTGCAGGATTTGGTTGAACGCATCGACTGGACACCCTTTTTCAAAAGTTGGGAACTTGCAGGACGATATCCCAATATATTACAAGATGAAATTGTCGGTGAAAGTGCTCAGAAGCTTTATGATGATGCTCAGGTTATGTTAAAGCAAATCATTGATGAAAAATGGCTTACAGCTAAAGCAGTTATTGGCTTTTATCCAGCGAACGGTATGGGTGATGATGTTGAGATTTATGATGATAATGGCAATATTAAGCAAACATTACACTTTCTGCGTCAGCAAAAACAGGTTAACGAAAACAATCCCAATTACGCGCTTTCCGACTTTATTGCACCTAAAGATAATGTAAGTGATAAAGATAAATTAACAGATTATATCGGTGCTTTTGCTGTGACGGCTGGTATTGGAATAGATGAAAAAATCAAAGCCTTTGAAAAAAATCATGATGATTATTCCGCTATTATGCTCAAGGCATTGGCAGACAGATTGGCCGAAGCCTTTGCCGAGAGAATGCATGAACTGGTGCGTACCGAATATTGGGGTTATATCCAGAATGAAAGCTTTACCAATGAAGAACTGATTAAAGAAAAGTATCAAGGCATACGCCCTGCTCCTGGCTATCCTGCCTGTCCTGACCATACCGAAAAAGATACGCTTTGGAAAATGCTCAAACCTGATGAAACCATTGGCCTTAAATTAACCGAAAACTTTGCCATGTATCCTACCGCTGCTGTTTCTGGTTGGTATTTCTCCCATCCACAATCACGGTATTTTGGGGTTGGGAAGTTTTATAAAGATCAGGTGGAAGATTATGCCAAACGAAAAGGCTGGTCTTTGAAAGAAGCGGAAAAATGGTTGTCACCGAATTTGGGGTATGATGTTTAAACTCATATTTACTGATACTTTTCGATGGATTCTGGCCTTCGCCAGCCTGCCCTCTTTTGCTTCACAATTCTCCTTATTCTCTAGAATAACGAGCACACCTAGTTCCAAACTCACGTTAAAACATTACCAATTTCTATTATAAGTTTTAATCAATTGTTGATATTCTCATGTTCATTTCAAATATTTCATAGCACATATTGCTATGAAAAAAATTATTGACTGTAATGCTTTCTACAATCACTATTATGCAAAATATCTCAAACTGGTAGTAAGCCAATTAAATAACAAATGATTAAAGGTAATTAATCCTTTTTGGTGAGAGCAGTATATGACTGAAAATTCAAAAAACTGGTTACACGATTTATACCCTGGCTATTTTGCGATGACCATGGCCACAGGAATTATCACCATAGCCTTTGACCAACATGGTTTTTCATTGCTCTATCAAATAATGGCTGCCTTCACATTTGCCAGCTGGTTTGTTTTGTTCTGCCTCTATACCTGGCGATTGTTTAAATACCCAAAAGCCGTTTTTGAAAACTTATCCAATCCCAAAACAACCTTTATGTTTTTTACTTTTGTTGCTGCAACAGACATTTGCGGAATGGTGTTACTTCAATTTGGCTTTGAAAAAATAGCCATGGCCGCCTGGGCAATCGCTTTTGTATACTGGTCTGCACTCTTATATTTTGGCTTTGCATTTCTCTGTTTTGCCCATAGAGAAAGAGAAGTTAATGTGGTTCATGGTGGCTGGTTAATATTAATTGTTGGTACTCAGTCTTTAGTGATTCTGGGCGCTAAAATTGCCCCGCTGCTTGGCAAATATGCCGCTTATATGATGATAGAAATCCATATGTTATGGGCGTTAGGCATGATTTTTTACGCCATTTTTGTCACTTTATTCTGCTACCGTATCTTCTTTATGAATATGGAAGCCAGTGATTATTCGCCGTTAATGTGGGTTATTATGGGCGCAGCTGCAATAAGCGCTAATGCAGGCAGCAATTTGATTTTAACCGATCCGGTTATTCCCCTGTTTATGGAAATGCGGTCAGTTGTTCAAATGTTTTCAATCATGTTATGGACCTGGGCAACCTGGTGGATCCCATTGTTGGTAATTATTGGCATATGGAAACATATTTATCTTCGTGTCCCTTTAAAATATGAACCTATGCAATGGAGTATCGTTTTCCCTTTGGGGATGTATACCGTGGCTACCGAAAACTTAGCCTTATCAGCTGAATTTCATCCATTAATCTATCTTTCGATGGGAATGCTTTGGGTTGCAGCAGCGTCATGGTTTGTACTTATGATATTTTTTATTCGTGCAAAGCTATTTAACGCAGAAAAGAAAGAAGCGATCTCATAGTTTTTGATTTGCTAGATTTATAGTTTTCTAAAAGTAGCCTTGATGAAGCAAATTATTTGCGTAATTAAGGGGATAAACCTCAATTAGTATTGAGGCTAGGTTACTGAAATTTATTTAACAACCGACTATTCATAAAACCCACCTGTTCAAAACCTCCATATTTTGGGAAATAAATCCAAAAGTAATTTTTATCCCTATTATCTTGTTTGAATTCAAAAACCAATTCTGTTTGAACATTCACAATAATCACTTTATATAACCATCCTGGAGAACTACCGGCAGGCTTATTCTTTGATAATTTGTAATCACCCAGTTCATCTGCAAAAATGATTTTATCTTGATAGGATAATTCCTGATCGTTAATCATAATTTTTGAATCAAAATCATTAACTTGTGATATTGCCTGCTCAATGACATAAATACTTATCCCTCTTTCAAATAAAATAAGTGAAAAGATTACTGCTAATGTGATTTTTATCTTGGGTAGCAGATATATAAAATCTTTTCTTTTACCACTAAAAATAACAGGAAATGTTTGATAAAACAGATAAAAAACTGCAGCAAATAACAAAAATCCCATAAACGGTGCGATAATAATAATGATGTTTAGTAACATTAATATTCACTATATTCTGAAAAATCTTATAAATTCTACCTCCGACTGCAAGACGGAGTTTTAGAGTAGGATGCAGTGAGGAACGAACCGCATCATTTTCTCGTCACTCGAAACCCGCAACTCGAAACTCGATACCACAATTGCCTTCAGGAGATTGCCGCGTCGCAAGCTCCTCACAATGACATACCCTTAATCTGGCTCCCCGCTCCTAAATTTACTTCTTCCCTAACGGCTTAACCAACACCAACAATACAGGCAACAAGGTTAAATTAGCCATCAGTGCAACAAACATCGCCAGACTGGTGAAAATACCAAAATAGATGGATGGCATAAAGTTGGACAATACCAGCACCGAGAATCCGGCAATAATGGTAATAGAGGTAAAGTACATGGCTTTAGCAATGGTGTCATGACAGGCATACATAGCCTTAACGTAATCACCTCGATTGGCATATTCCATCTTGAAACGATGGATGTAATGAATGGTGTTGTCCACCGCAATACCAATACTGATAGCTGCAATGGTTATGGTCATCATATCCAGCGGTATACCCGACCATCCCATTAAACCGAGAACAAAACAGGCGCCAATTAAATTAGGTAACATCCCCAAAACCGCTAACTTGATGGAGCGGAACAGGATAACAAACATCAACAAGATAATCCCAAACACTACACCCAAAGTCATGATTTGAGAATCAAACAAACTCTCCAGCATATTGTTATACAGGATCAACATGCCGGTAAAATGGAAGCTATCTTTTGAGAAACCTAATTCATTTTCCAAAAAATTGGAAATATCGGCTATAAGTTTATTTCTGTCTAACTCTGGATCGGTTTCACGAACCCGGATTAAAAATCTGACTTCATCTTTTTCACGGTCATAAAAAGGTGACAACACCTGATCACGCAGATCATCAGGGATTTTCTTCTCCAACAAAGACAATTCAAAATCACTTAATCGCTCATTGCCATTAATTTGCTCAACAATTTGCAAGCCAGCGGCCAACGACAAGGTTTTGCCAGTGACACTTAAGCTATCAATATAATTTTGAATTTTGTGCAGCTTACCAATACCATGAGAAGTCATCCATAAACGAGGTGTCTCTTCTTTTTCACCAAACTCACCGTTTGTACCTGAGTCTTCACCCTCTTCTTCCCACTCATCTTCCCATTCGTCTTCTTCACTTTCTTCTTCGATAAAAGCGAAGTCTGCTTCAATGGCCGAACGCTCAACTATCACTTCCAATGGTGTTGTGCCACCCAGTTCAGTATCAATGACTTTCATGCCCTGATAGATTTCGGTATGTGATTTGAAATAATCAATAAAACGATTATCCACTGAAAGATAAGCTGTTCCCCAGGCACTTAATACGGAAACTATAGAAATGATGATCACAACCTGCCAACGGAAATGATCTGAAATTTTTGCCAATTGATTGGTAAAATTGAAAAAAGCACTTTTGTTTTGCTGATCAGGTTTGACCTTCTCTTTAAGTACCATTAAAAGAGGGAAAACACTAAAGGCGATAACAAAGGCCATACTCACACCCATTATCATCATCTTGCCAAAATCAATCACAGGACGAATATCACTGACGATCAGCGATCCAAAGGCTACAATAGTCGTTAACGCGGTGTAAGCACATGGCACAAACATGGAAGACATGGTTTCCATAATTTTGTCCTTGTAGGCCATTTTGGGAGATTCGACTTCTATTTGCCTGAAACGCACAATCAGATGGATTACCAGAGACATGGTAATAATCAGGAGCAAGGCAACAAAGTTTGAGGAAATCACCGTTACTGGCCAATCAAGCCAGCCTAAAACGCCCATACTGCTAGTAGCTGCAATAATACAACAACCCAGCGTAATGGAAATCCAGCGAATACGTCTAAAAATAAAGGCTTGAATGGCAACTAATAAAAGGAAAACTCCAACTCCAAAAATCACCAGATCGCTTTTGACATAATCAATCATGTCATGGGCTATCATTGGGATGCCACCAAGAAAGACTTTACCATATTGAGAATATTCTGTTTTGAGCTCTCTGATTTGATTGATCACTCGACCATTTCGCTCAGCAAGTTCTTCACTGAGCAATCTCAGTTCGGTGCGAAGGTTTTTTTCTATTTCCAGTTCAGAAGGCGATAATGGTTCTTTGGTTTTTTTCCAAACCAGCTTTCTCAATTCTTCATTACGACTAAAGTAATTTTTGTTACCTTTTAAGTTGACCTGTATGGCTGTGGTTTTAGCGTCACTGCTAACCAAAAGATTTTTATACAGCGGAATACGCAAAATATCCTTTTTGGCTTTAGCAAAATCAAGCCCCTCATCGGTCAGAAAATAAATATCTTCTTCAATATTGGTCAAACTCACATTATCAGGATCAAACATGGGTGCATCTAACATGGAGATAACCGCTTCCACATCGGGCAACGCACTTAATTCATTTTTCATTTCTATCAAATGATCAATTGAGGATTTTGAAAATAATTCATCGGTTGGTTGAAATGTAATAAACAAATAATCGTCTGTACCGTATTGCTGCTTGACCTTACGATAATATTCAAGCGACTGATCATTTTCCAGCACCAACGAATCAGCTGAAGCATCCATTCTAAAATCAACAACTTTACTGGTAATCAAACCAATCAAGCCAGCGATAACAATGCCGGATATTAATGGGGATTTAAAAAGATATATTCGGTAGATGTATTTTAGCCAACGAGGCATATTCAATTCCCTTAACTGTTTTGAGCGTTCAGATAAATAATGCTATTGCTCGAAATGTGTCTAAACCAATGACGACAGATTATACTGTTCGAGCCATACTATAATAAAGCGCTTTTTCTGAATATAAGATGAATGTATTAAATTGTGAGATGTTGTAGAATCTGACTAGCAATTCACAAAAAATCGTAATAAAAGGAAATTTAATGAATATTGGCATTTATATCTACAATAACGCCGAAGTTCTCGACTTTTCAGGACCATTTGAAGTATTTTCAACTGCATCTCGCCTATCAAAACCTGCTGACTTCTTCAAAGTCTTTCTGATCGCCGAATCGAAAGAGCAAGTTAAAGCAAGAGGAAACTATCTGGTATTCCCCCATTATGATATTCACAATCACCCGCAACTGGATGTATTGATTGTCGTGGGAGGTGTTCACACAGAAGAAATGAATAAACAGTCGGTACTTGACTGGATCAAACACCAATCTAAACTGATTCAATTAACTGCTTCAGTTTGTACTGGCGCTTTTCTTTTGGCAAAAGCAGATGTTATTAACAATCAGACAGTCACAACTCACTGGGAAGATATTGCAGACTTAAAAAACAGTTTTCCTGATCTTAACATTGAAGAAAAAAGAAGATGGATAGATGAAGGAGACATTGTTACTTCAGGTGGTATTTCAGCCGGAATAGATATGAGTTTGCATCTGGTATCAAAGCTTTATTCTGAAGAACTGGCAGAGCAAACTGCGAAGCAAATGGAGTATCGCTGGCAAAATCAAAAAGAATAAATTTGGTTTTTAATAGTTATATAGTTCAAAAAACATTTGCATAATTTAATTGAGCAGTTATATTAACCTCAGTAAAAGGGATTTGTATCCAAGAGGCGTTATTGACCTAAACCTGTTGTCAACAAAAGGCTGAACCATAGCTATATTGACCTAGATCATACGCACCTCATATCTGCTCAGTTACAATTTCCCGTTAAAATTTTCACAATAACTTAATAGGTAACATAATGTCTGAAATTAATACTGCTGCCTACAACTACAAAGTGGTCAAACAGTTCTCAATAATGACAGTCGTCTGGGGTATCGTTGGTATGCTCGTGGGTGTAATTATTGCTGCGCAACTTTTTTGGCCTGATTTGACTTATGGCATTGAATATTTAACATACGGGCGTTTACGTCCTTTACATACTAATGCAGTAATATTTGCATTTGGTGGCTCCGCCCTTTTTGCTACCTCTCTGTATGTTGTGCAAAGAACCTGTCAAACACCTTTAATTAGCAATGGTTTAGCTTCTTTTGTATTTTGGGGATGGCAATTGATTATTGTGCTTGCCGCAATATCCTTGCCAATGGGATGGACCAGCGGTAAAGAGTATGCCGAACTCGAATGGCCAATTGATATTTTAATTGCCATAGTTTGGGTTGCGTACGCGATACTCTATTTTGGCACCATCATGAAAAGAACGACTTCGCACATTTATGTTGCCAACTGGTTTTATGGTGCTTTTATTCTTACTGTAGCCGTACTTCATATTGTTAATAGTGCCGCCGTTCCAATCAGTTTAACCAAATCCTATTCAGCTTATGCTGGCGCAATTGATGCCATGGTACAGTGGTGGTATGGACATAATGCGGTAGGATTCTTTTTGACAGCAGGATTTTTGGGCATGATGTACTATTTCGTACCCAAACAGGCTGAAAGACCAGTTTACTCTTATCGTCTTTCTATTGTACATTTCTGGGCACTGATAGCTGTTTATATGTGGGCAGGCCCTCATCATTTACATTACACCGCGTTACCAAACTGGGCTCAAACTTTAGGTATGCTCTTCTCTATTATTCTGTTAGCGCCATCCTGGGGTGGTATGATCAACGGTATGATGACCTTGTCTGGCGCATGGCATAAACTGCGTGATGACCCTATTTTGAAATTCCTGATTGTTTCCTTGTCCTTCTATGGTATGTCAACTTTCGAAGGCCCCATGATGTCAATCAAAACTGTCAACGCCTTGTCTCATTATACTGACTGGACAATTGGTCATGTGCATTCCGGCGCATTAGGTTGGGTTGCTCTTGTGACTATCGGTGCAATGTATTACCTGATCCCCAAATTGTTTGGGCGTAAAAACATGTACAGTGTTGAATTGATTAACGTACATTTCTGGGTATCAACAATTGGTATTGTACTCTACATAGTACCCATGTGGATTGCAGGTGTTATGCAGGGATTAATGTGGCGTTCAGCCAATGCTGATGGTACTTTAACCTACAGTTTTATAGACGCTCTTGCCGAAACAGACCCCTACTACGGGATCAGATTGTTGGCTGGTGTGATATTCCTGTCAGGTATGTTTATTATGGCTTACAACGTAATTAAGACAGTTCAGGCAGAGCCTGATGCTGATGTGAAATAAGAGGATTAATTATGCAACATGAAAGATTAGAAAAAAACATCGGTCTCATGGGATTGCTGATTGTTATCGTCATCAGTTTTGGTGGACTGGCTGAAATTGTCCCTCTGTTTTATCTGGACGATACAACTGAACCTGTCGATGGTTTAAAACCTTACACAGCACTTCAATTGGAAGGTCGAGATATTTATATCAGAGAAGGCTGCAGTACCTGTCATTCACAAATGATCAGGCCTTTACGAGCTGAAACTGAAAGATACGGTCACTATTCTGTGGCTGGTGAGCATGTGTGGGAGCATCCGTTCCTGTGGGGTTCAAAAAGAACCGGACCGGATTTGGCGAGAGTTGGCGGTCGTTATAGTGATGAGTGGCATCGTGTGCACTTGCTCAACCCCAGAGATGTAGTGGCACAATCCAATATGCCTGCTTTTCCCTGGCTGGCTGAAAAAACCTTAACTGGTGAGCTCACAGGTGACAAGATAGCTGCTTTCAAGAATTTTTTCGGTGTACCTTACACTGATGAAGATATTGCAAATGCAAAAGCAGAAGTCGAAGGCAAAACCGAGCTTGATGCTGTAGTTGCTTATCTTCAATCATTAGGTCATGCCATCAAGGACAAAAGGTAACATCTCATGGACTTGATCACGATTAGAAGTTTGGTCACATTATTTTTGCTGATACTGTTTGTCGTATTATTTTTTCAGTTGTTCAGCAAAAAGAACAAACAATATTACGAAAACGCATCCAATATCATATTTGATGATGGTGATGATCGTTCACAACAAATAACTGCAAAACACACAAAGGTGAAAAACCATGAATGAAAACGTGAATGAATTCTGGGACTGGTGGATCATAGTACTGGTAGTCATCAATCTGGTGGGATGCCTTGCACTATTATACTGGACTCGCAAGGTAAAAGCTGAAGACGAAAATGAAACAACCGGTCATATTTATGATGGAATTGAGGAATACAATAATCCTCTTCCCCACTGGTGGTTAAATCTGTTTTATATCACTCTGGCTTTTTCTGTGGTTTATCTTGTTCTCTATCCTGGCATGGGAACTGACTACAAAGGTACTCTTGACTGGTCGCAAGAAAAACAACACGAGCAGGAAGTTCAGACAGCGAAAGAGAAATATCAACCACTATTTGACAAATATGCTGCAATTCCAATTGAGCAACTTGCGCAAAACAAGGATGCTATTGGTATGGGCAAAAGAATTTTTGTTAATACCTGCTTTGGTTGCCATGGTTCGGATGGCAGAGGTAATCCCGGCTACCCTGATTTAACTGATAACGATTGGCTATGGGGTGGTTCTGCTGAAGAGATCAAGTTCAGTATCGTAAATGGCAGAACTGGCGTTATGCCAGGTTTTGGCCCTATGTTAAACGCTGATCAACTTGATGGTCTGGTTCAATATGTTGGACAATTATCAGGTCATAAGGTCGATGCAAATGCTGCAGAGACTGGTAAGCAAGTATTCGATACTCAATGTTTTGTTTGTCATGGAAATGATGGTAAAGGCAACAAAATGTTTGGTGCTCCCAATCTGACTGATGATATCTGGCTGTATAGTGGGTCTTCAACCAATATTGCCAAGACTATCAAAGAAGGCAGAACAGGTGTTATGCCTGCACATGGTGAAATATTAGGTGATGCAAAAGCGCATCTGGTTGCTGCCTATGTGTACAGTCTGTCCAATCAAAATGAATCAGATCAATAATTACTAGTTTTCAAGGATGGGCGCACATTGCCCATCTTTGCTTTTTTTACAGGTTTTTATGTTTTCCAGTCGCACCCAATCTGTTGCATTCAAGGATTTGTATGCAAAACAAAGAAAAATTTATCCACGCCAGGTTCATGGTATTTATGCTCGATTAAGGGTGGTTTCTGTTCTTCTTCTGTTAGGTTTTTATTATTTAATGCCTTGGGTAACATGGGATGGCCATCAGGCAATTTTATTTGATTTACCTGCCAGAAAGTTCCATTTGTTTAGCCTTACTCTTTGGCCGCAGGATTTTATTTTACTGGCTTTATTATTGGTTTTTTCTGCTGTCAGTCTTTTTATGTTCACTGCTTTTGCTGGTCGATTATGGTGTGGATATGCTTGCCCTCAAACAGTCTGGACCGAAACCTTTTTATGGATTGAACATTTGGTTGAAGGCAATCGAAATCAACGAATGAAGCTGGATAAAAAGCCCTGGGGACTTGAAAAAACCACCAAAAAGTTCATTAAACATTTTTTATGGATAACCTTTGCATTATTTACCGGTTATACCTTTGTTGGTTATTTCACACCTATAAAAGAATTATGGACAGGCATGCTTCAACTATCTCTGGGTCCATGGGAATGGTTTTGGATAGGTCTTTATTCTCTGGCCACCTACGGTAATGCCGGAAAACTGAGGGAACAGGTCTGTTTGTACATGTGTCCCTATGCGCGCTTTCAAAGTGCCATGTTTGACAAGGATACCCTTATTATTGCCTATGATAATGACAGAGGTGATCCGCGAGGTAAAAGAAAAAAGGATGTTGACCCTAAAGAAAAAGGACTGGGTGATTGTATTGACTGTAACCAATGTGTTCATGTCTGCCCTACCGGCATTGATATTCGTGACGGTTTACAATATGAATGTATAGCCTGTGCCGCTTGCGTGGATGTTTGTGATAACGTCATGATGCAAATGAATTACGACAAGGGCTTGATTCGTTATACATCTGAAAATGCTGAAGCCGGAAGCCCCAGTCCACTATTCAGAACCAGAACCTTAATGTATCTGGGTTTGTTTTCACTTTTAATTGGAGTTTTGGTCTATTTAATCGCTTCCAGAATTCCTCTTGATGTTACCGTTATCAAAGATCGAGTGACGCTGTATTCTGAATCTTTTGATGGCAAGATTGAAAACACTTTTCAGCTTAAAGTGTTGAATATGTCGCAACAACAGCAGACTTACGATGTTTCAGTGCAAGGTCTTGATAATATTACGGTTAAAGGACAGGTCAAAATCACGGTAGATTCTGGTGAAATTCAAACGCTTGCCTTAAGATTGGCAGTTCCTGCAGAATCACTTAAAAAACAAAGTAACACTATTTATTTTGTGATAAAAAACGTTAATATAGACGACCAGACTCACTCTATCAGAGCAAAATTTATTGGCCCTAATAAGTAGTACTGTTCTATAAATGTGATATTGATATAAAAGCCATACTGGCTTAAAAAAGTAATACTGACCTATAAGGTATCTAGAATGTCTGAAAATTCAAAAAGTCCCTGGTATAACCATCCAATGGCCTGGTTAGTCTTTGGTATTCCATTCCTGACCATTATTGCAGGAATTATTACTATAATAATTGCCAATAAAGGAGCTGATGATTTGGTCAAGGATGATTATTACAAGGAAGGTCTGGCAACCAATCAGCAAATGGAGAAACTAAACAAGGCAAAAATCATGGGATTGCAAGCCAATATTATTTACGATGAAAAAACCAATCTGATCAAGTTACTCATTTCCCCGGAAATGGACAATAATCAGACACTACTCCTCAATCTCTCCCACCCACTTGAAAAAAGATACGATAGAGAAATCATCCTGAACCATCTGGTTGAAAATGAATATGTAGGAGAACTCAAGGATTTTAAATCTGCCAACTGGCATGTTCGCTTACACAATAGCTCTCAGGAATGGCTGATTAAAGGACGATGGAATTTACCTGCCGAGAAAACCCTTCTTTTAAATCCAGCACAAGAGTAATGAACAAAACCTGCTACCACTGCCATCTGGATGTTCCATCTGATATAAATTTCCAGTTAGAAATTCTGGGGAAAACAAGAGAATTTTGTTGCCCTGGCTGTCTCGCGGTTGCTGAAACAATATGCAATAGCGGCATGCAGAGTTTTTACCAATATAGAAATGAAAAAAGCATCAAACCTGAGGACATTCTACCTCAGGAAATGGCCGATATAGAATCACTCGATATACCTGAAATCCTATCTACTATTTCTACAGAGCAAGATGAGGTTAGAACGATAGAGTTGGGTATCGAAGGGATCAGTTGCGCTGCCTGTAGCTGGCTAATCAAAAATACCATTGGTAAGCGGGAAGAAGTTAATCATATTGAGGTTAACACAACAACACGTCGCGCAATCATCAGTTATAAAAAAGACAACCCTGTTGCACCTATCATCAAACAGATCAGAGAACTGGGTTATCAGGCTTTCCCCTTTAACGAGGAAGCACAGGAAAAAGCAATCACCAAAGAAAACAAACTTTTTATCCGACGATTACTGGTTGCCGGTTTGGCTATGATGCAAGTCATGATGTTTTCAACGGGATTGTATATCGGCGAAGCACAGGATATAGCTCATCAGCATGCCAGGTTTCTTCATTGGATTAGTGGTTTATTGGCTACAATGGTTGTATTTTATTCCGCATTACCCTTTTTCAAAAACGCTATAAATGGCCTTAAAAACCGGCATTTTGGTATGGATTTACCTGTCTCATTGGCAATTGGAATTGGTTATCTGGCCAGTGTCTATTCTTTACTGGCAGACAAAAATGTATTTTATTTTGACTCTATCGTCATGTTCACCTTCTTTCTGTTAATTGGAAGATATCTGGAACACAGAGCACGATTAAAAGCTATTTTAAAACAACAAAATTTTAGAAAATTGATCCCGATTTCAGTCAATCGTCAGACACAAAAAAACAAAATAGAAATTATTCCTGTAGGACAAGTTCAGATTAACGATATCATTTTAATTCATGCCGGAGCAATTGTACCTGTTGATGGATTTTTGCTTGATGATGCCGCTGATTTGAATGAATCCGTATTAACTGGTGAGTTTTTACCTGTTCACAAGAAAAAAGGAGAGGATGTGATTAGTGGTTCCACCAATAACGGTGGCAGCTTTAAGATGCAAGTGTCGAACACACTTGAAAAAAGTCGAATAAGCAAACTTGGCCAATTACAATCCCAATCAGAAAATATTGCCAGTCATGAGTCCGATCTGGCGGATCAAATCGCTAACTGGTATGTCATAATTCTACTAATCGTCGCTTTTATTTCATCAGTCATCTGGTTTGTGATTGACCCTGACATGGTGTTTCCTATTTTGTTATCAGTTCTGGTGGTTAGCTGCCCCTGTGCTTTATCACTTGCTACGCCTGCTGCAATTGCTTCTGCTGTGGCACAATTAACAGATAAGGGCTTAATGCTTAAAAATAGCCATTTACTTGAGCGTGGAATCCAGATCACAGATATTTACTTTGACAAAACTGGCACACTCACACTGGGTAAAATGACCTTGCTGGAAACCCGGGTATATGACCCATCATTTTCCAGAGAAGATTGCCTGAATCTTGCAGCAAATATGGAATCAGTATCCAGCCATCCATTGGCTGAAGCTTTCAAACCTTATAAAACTCAATCTATCAAGGATATGAAAAATCAGGAAAGAATTGCCGAAGGCATAATTTCAACACTGGATGATCATGAATACAGACTGGGTAAAGCCAATTTTGTTTTTAAAAATGTAAAAACCAGTTATGAGAATTTTCATTCCAGTCAAAGTGGCAATATTGAAATTCATCTGTCTAAAAATGACAAACACATTGCGACGTTTTTATTATCTGATCAAATTAACCCGACTGCCAAACAAACTATTCAATCACTAATGAATGAAAAATATGCTGTTACCTTAATTTCTGGTGACAGTCAGATTTCATGCCAATCAGTAGCTGACAAATTGTCCATCAGTGATTTTGAAAACGCCAATCCGGATGGCCAGATAATATACAACGCAACGCCAGAATCGAAACTTGAAGCTATTGAAAAAGCTCAATTGCAAGGGAAAAATATTTTGATGGTAGGTGATGGCGTAAATGATATAGGCGCGATGAGTGCTGCCCAGGTCAGTATCACAATGTCCAGTGCATCTCACCTTTCACGCGCTGCTTCTGATTCAGTATTGGTCAGTCAGGATCTTGAAGTTATTTATCATAGCCTGAAGACAACAAAAAAACTGGGCATCATCATTAAACAAAACCTCACCTGGGCTGTTTTATACAACTTGATAGCCCTTCCCTTTGCTATCGCAGGCTTTATTCCGCCCTGGCTTGCCGCTATCGGCATGACCAGCAGCTCGCTGATAGTAGTACTAAATGCTCTAAGACTTAGAAAATAATCTAAACCCCTAATTTTATTAGGGTTTTCAATAAAAATACTTTTTGACTTACCCTGTATTACTTCTACACTTAAATGGCAATTATCTATTTGGAGATTAATATGTCAGATGCACTATTCGATAAACTGGGTGGCGAAGCCGCAGTCAATGCAGCCGTTGATATTTTTTACCGCAAAGTCCTGAGTGACAGCAGTATTTCACACTTTTTTGATGATACTGATATGGAAGCTCAAATTGGCAAACAAAAAAGCTTTTTAACTATGGCTTTTGGTGGGCCAAACAATTACTCAGGCAAAGATATGCGTGCAGCGCATGCACCTCTTGTTGAAAAAGGACTCAATGAAAGTCACTTTAATGCCGTAGCAACTCATTTGAGCGATACCTTAAAAGAACTGAATGTACCTCAAAATCTGATTGATGAAGTCATGGCAATTGCCGGAAGCACACATGATGATGTTTTGGGATTGTAATAGCAATTATGAATATTGAAAATGCTGTTTAATGATAATCATATCGAACCTTTAAAAGACGAATCAGTGTTAGATGCACTGATCCGTCATCAACACGATGTCAGTTACTCATGTAAAATAGGCCATTGCCAAACATGTCTGTTAAAGTGCCGCGAAGGAACTATTTCTCAGCAGGCACAAGTCGGCCTTAAAGCAACAGATGTAAATCAGGGTTTTTTCCTGTCCTGTCAGCAGCCAGCTGATTCAATAAAAAATGCCGAGCATATTGATACAAAATCCTTGTTCGTCAGTGCCAAAGTGATTGGAAAAAAATTATGCTCAAAGGATGTATGCCGACTCAGACTTGAACTTCCTACACAAATGTATTACCACGCCGGACAATTCATCAACCTGAAAAATAAACATGGTGTTTCACGAAGCTATTCTCTGGCCAGCGTTCCACAGCTGGATAGATATTTGGAACTGCATATCAGGTTAATGGAAAATGGTGAAATGAGCTACTGGATATTTGATACGCTTGAAGTTGGTGAGTATATTGAAATCCAAGGCCCGATTGGTAGTTGTTTTTATACCGAAATTAATAAGCAATTTAATATTGTATTAATTGGCACAGGAACGGGTGCAGCGCCTTTATATGGCATTGCAAGAGATGCACTTAATGCAGCTCATGAAGGAAAAATCATTTTTTATCATGGTGTTAAACACAATTCAGACCTTTATCTGGATAGTGAATTAAATAACCTGCAATTGATAAACAAAAACTTTAGTTATGAGCCATGCACAACTCAAGAGATAAATCCGAAAGGGCTATCAGGTCGATGTAACGATATTGCACTAGAAAATATCACGAATGTTAACAGTACAATTCTTTATATTTGCGGCAATCCCGAAATGGTAGCAGACACAAAAAAACGGGCTTATCTAAAAGGCATATCACTTGACAAAATATTCACTGATCCTTTTGATCGCAAGGAATTAAGATCCAAAAAACGAGAATAACATTTTACTTTTGCGGCAGGCTTTGCATTGCAATTAAAGTCTGGGAATGAAATTCGCGACGATAAACCACCGCTACAATCCAGCTACTCGCAACAATAAACAGGTATGGTTGAATCAACCAGGCTAACGCCGCCATGGAAAAAGTAAAAGATCTCAAGCCATGACTAAAGGATTTATTCGCAGCTGTGAGCAAAGTAGAGACTTTTTGCACATAATCTTCAACTGCTGCTTTATCACCAGCTGATGGCGCAGCGCCAAACATCACCAAAGAAAAGTTATATTGCCTGACTGACCAACTAAATTTGAAGAAAGCATAAACATATATTAATGCTAACAACAGAATTTTAATTTCCCAGGCCGCCTTGGTATGTTCAACAATAAATGGTAGCGCATTAACCAGTTGAATAGCCTTGTCAGCTGAACCAAGAACAGCTAACAGACCCGCGATAATAAACATACTGGTAGAAGCGAAAAAAGTGGTCGTTCTTTGCAGCGCGGCTAATGAAGTAATATCCGTGATTCTGGCTTCGCGAGTTAACATGGCACGGATCCACTGTTCACGCATATTCGTTAGTGTATTGGACAAGTTCGGCTTTTTATCATTGGTATAACTGACATAATAAATATAACCGGCCCAACTACAGGCAAACCAGATTAATGCAAACCAGTCTAGTGGCGAAAGTATCAAATACATGGATAAATATCTAACAACAAAATAATAGCCTCGATCCTTGCTAGGTTTTAGGCAAGGTTACGCCAGTTTGCCCCTGATATTTTCCACCTCTATCTGCGTATGAAGTTTCACAAATTTCATCTGATTCATAAAACAACATTTGAGCTACACCTTCGTTGGCATAAATTTTGGCTGGCAATGGTGTAGTATTGGAAAACTCAAGGGTAACATGACCTTCCCACTCAGGCTCTAGAGGCGTCACGTTTACAATAATGCCACATCTTGCATAGGTAGATTTGCCCAAACATACTGTTAAAATGCTTCTTGGAATTCGGAAATATTCCACAGTTCTGGCCAAAGCAAAGGAATTTGGAGGAATGATACAAACATCAGATTCAACATTAACAAAACTTCGTTCATCAAAGTTTTTCGGGTCAACGACACTCGAATAGACGTTGGTAAAAATCTTGAATTCGTTTGAACAACGCACATCATAACCATAGCTTGATGTTCCGTAAGAAATAATTCTCTCATCATTATGATATCTGACTTGCTCTGCTGAAAACGGCTCAATCATTCCTTTCGCCGCCATTCTATTGATCCACTTGTCTGACTTAATGCTCATGTTTTACTTCTCTTCTTGATAAAATCTTTAATTCGTTTGTTATACAAAATACGTTCTTGCCATCCAGATTACTGTTTGGGACTCCATGTTTTGATGGCAATAGTATCACTTCCTTTGGAAAAATCTCTACCCAAAACAGTTAAGTTTGCCGTTAATTGTCGGGCGATCTGACGATAACTTTGACTAATTTCATCCTCAGAGTTTTCAGCTAATGCCGGTACACCTCGATCGAGTTGAGAGCGAATTGACATGGCCAATGGCAATTGTCCTAGCAAATTAATCTTGTATTTGTCAGCCAGAGATTGGCCTCCACCAGTACCAAAAATTGCTTCTTCATGACCACATTGACTACAAATGTGGGTTGACATATTTTCTACAACGCCCATTACAGGAATATTCACTTTCTCAAACATACTGACCGCTTTTTTTGCATCAGCCAATGCCAGATCCTGAGGTGTTGTTACAATAATTGCAGCCGTGACCGGAATCTTCTGCGATAAGGTCAATTGAATATCCCCTGTTCCTGGCGGTAAATCCACTATAAGATAATCCAGATCACCCCAACGCGTGTCACGAACAATTTGCTGTAATGCCGAAGAAGCCATTGGCCCACGCCAAACCATTGCCTGAGCATCATCAATTAGAAAGCCGATAGACATTGCTTTTACATCATAAGCTACTAGAGGAAGAATAGTTTTTTGATCCTCTGATACCGGTCTTTGGTCAGCTATACCTAGCATAATCGGAATACTCGGCCCGTAAATATCAGCATCCAGAATTCCAGTTTTTGCGCCTTCCTTCTGTAATGCCAAAGCCAGATTCACACTGGTTGTTGATTTTCCAACACCACCTTTACCGGAAGCCACAGCAATAATATTTTTAATGCCAGGAATTGCAGGAATACCCGCTTTAGTCTCATAGGCATCAATTCTATGTTTTATTTCTATCGCGATTTCATTACTCTGCGGCCACTGAGCAAGAATCATTGATTCCAGTTCATCGGCCAGGGCAAAACGAAGCCCCTCAGAAGGAATCGGTAAAATAATCTGAATCTTGATATGGTCGCCATCAACAGAAATCTCATTAATATGATGTTTTAAATCAATAGTTGAAGGCAGGCTCTTGAAGGTAGAATTAGCAATTAATTCACTTATAGTTTGTTCGTCTAGCATATCGCTCGGTTACAGTTTTGCCTAATTTGAATGAAGATTGAATTTATCCAGGTTTAATCCCGAAACAATTCAAATGAAGTGAGCTAATTATACCTGATAAATAACAATAATTAATCATTTAATTTTTGTGGTTTTTAAAGAGATTATAGTGAAAGCCAAGTGAAAAAAAGGTATAGTTGCGCCTGACTAAAACAATATAATTTATGTGAGTTTAAACCCTGTGAGCAAAACTGAATCTGCCTCCAAAAGACGTATTTTAATTTCCAGTGCTTTGCCTTATGCTAATGGTTCAATCCATATTGGCCATATGTTGGAACATATACTGACAAACATATGGACAAGATTTCAAAAACAACGTGGTCATCAGTGTGTCAGTGTTTGTGCCGATGATACTCATGGCACTCCGGTTATGCTCAGCGCTCAGAAAGCAAATGTCACGCCTGAAGAATATATTTCCAAAATTCAGCAGGAACATGAGCAGGATTTTGAAGATTTTCTGGTTAAATACGACAATTACCACTCAACTCACACCGAAGAGAACAAATTTTATTGTGAGTTAATCTACAATCGCCTTAAAGATGCCGGACATATAGCAGTCAGAAATATTTCTCAGCTTTTTGATCCGGAAAAACAAATGTTTTTACCTGACCGTTTTGTTAAGGGAAGTTGTCCAAAATGCGGTTCTGAAGATCAATACGGCGACAACTGCGACAGTTGTGGCGCAACCTATTCCCCAACCGATCTTAAAAATCCGGTTTCCGCTTTATCTGGCGCAACGCCAATAGAGAAAGAATCTGAGCACTACTTTTTTAAGCTGCCTGATTTCGAAGCCATGTTAAAAACCTGGACAAGACAAGGTCATGTACAGGAACAAATAGCCAACAAACTGGATGAATGGTTTGATGCCGGACTTCAGGAATGGGATATTTCCAGAGATGCACCCTATTTCGGTTTTCAGATTCCGGGAACAAAAGATAAATATTTTTATGTCTGGGTAGATGCACCAATTGGCTACATGGCCAGTTTTAAAAATCTTTGTGATAAAACTGAAGAGCTTGATTTTGATGATTTTTGGTCGCCAGAAAGTGATGCTGAAATTTATCATATCATTGGTAAAGACATAGTTTATTTTCATACCCTGTTTTGGCCTGCCATGTTAAAAGGTAGTGGTTTCAAACAACCAACCAAAGTTCATGCCCATGGATTCCTGACCGTAAACGGCACTAAAATGTCCAAATCCAAAGGCACTTTCATTAAGGCAAGAACCTATCTTAATCACTTTAGTCCGGAATATTTGCGATATTATTTTATGGCTAAATTAACCAATCGAGTTGATGATTTTGATTTGAATCTGGAAGACTTTGTTGCTCGTATTAATTCAGATCTGGTTGGAAAATACATAAACATTGCCAGTAGATGCGCCAGTTTTATTACCAAGCACTTTGATGGAAGACTATCTGCAAACTTGCCCAAACACCAATTGATAGAAGAATTTCAGCAATCATCTGAAGAAATAGCCCGATTATATGAGAACATGGAGTTTGGTAAAGCGGTAAAAACTATTATGGCACTTGCTGATAAAGCGAACCAGTACATTGCCAATGAAGAACCCTGGGTTAAAATAAAGGCGTCTGAAAGCGCACAATCTGTTCAGGAAGTTTGTTCTGTAGCACTGAATCTGTTTAAAATATTAACTATATATTTGAAACCTGTAGTTCCTGAAACAGCAGAAAAAGTGGAAGCATTTTTAAATCTTCCGTCTCTACAATGGGATGACATTAATGAAGTGCTGCAAGACCATCAAATTAACAAGTTTAAACCAATGATACAGAGAATTGATAACAAGCAAGTTGAAGCTATGATTGAAGAAGCAAAAACATTAGATGAAAATGCAAATACAACAACCCAACTGGCCGATCCCATTAAAACAGAAATCGAATATTCTGATTTTGACAAGATTGATTTAAGAATAGCCAGAATTGCCAAAGCTGAACAGGTTGAAGGTGCTGACAAGCTGTTGCGTCTGGAACTGGATTTGGGTGGTCAGGCAAGACAGGTTTTTGCAGGCATAAAATCCGCTTATGAGCCGGCACAACTGGAAGGTAAACTAACTGTGATGGTGGCAAATCTTAAACCCAGAAAAATGCGCTTCGGAATGTCTGAAGGCATGATTTTGGCAGCAGGTCCCGGTGGTAAAGATATCTGGATATTAAATCCGGACGAAGGCGCACAACCGGGTATGAGGGTAAAATAGTATGCAGTCGTTTAACTATTATACTGAAGCATGGTCACTGTACATTGTTTTAGGATTGATATTAATCTTTTTGCTTGATCTGAAACTCAAGAAAACCAATTTTTACCTCAGAGTTGGGGTGCATACCTTAATAGCAGCTTTTGCTTTTACACCTCAGACCGTTGGTGACACAGAATTTTATGCGCCAATGTTGCTGGTTTCATTATTTGATGCAGAAATTGAAGGTGTGACTGCAATTTATCAGGGATTAATTACCTTGCTTCTGGTTTGGGGTGTTTCATTTGCCCTGATTTTAACAGTCAGACACTTGATTAATGCCAAATTTAATTCACAAAACAAAGTGTAGATAAACATTTTTAATTATGTCTGACATACTCCTGCTATTAATCAGTACGGTTCTTGTAAACAATTTCGTTCTTGTCAAGTTTTTAGGTCTCTGCCCTTTTATGGGCGTTTCCAGCAGAGTGGAAACTGCAGCCGGAATGGCAGCCGCAACCACTTTTGTTTTGACTCTGGCATCTGTTGCCAGCTACCTGATTAATCATTTTATATTGCAGCCTCTGCAGCTGGAGTATTTGCAAATACTCTCATTTATCCTTTCGATAGCAGTAGTCGTGCAATTTACTGAAATGGTGATTCAAAAGGTTAGCCCATTACTTTACAGAATATTAGGTATTTTCCTTCCTCTCATTACAACCAATTGTGCTGTTCTGGGAGTTGCCTTGTTAAATGTGAATCAGGCGCATAGTTTTGTTGAATCAATATTTTTCGGTTTTGGCGCAGCACTTGGTTTTTCTCTGGTATTGGTACTCTTTGCCGCTATACGGGAAAGGATCAATGTTGCAGATGTTCCAAAACCATTTCAGGGCGCAGCTATTGCATTAATTACAGCCGGATTTATGTCACTGGCCTTTATGGGGTTTAGTGGGCTGGTCAAGCTGTAATGAAGAAACAAACGGAAATGATACTAAAATCAGGAATAAAACAAAGCAATGTCTGATTTATTAATTGCCACTCTCACGCTGGTCGCTTTTGCATTTATATGCGGTGCATTGCTTGGCTATGCCTCTATCAGATTCAGAGTTGAAGGTAATCCACTGGCTGAGCAAATAAATCAGGTTTTACCACAGACCCAGTGTGGTCAATGTGGTTACCCGGGCTGTAAACCTTATGCGCAGGCCATTGCTGAACAAGGTGAAAAAATAAATCGTTGTCCACCTGGTGGTGAAGCCGGCATAAAGGCTTTGGCGGAATTATTGGAAACTGACGTTATCCCGTTAGATGAATCCTGTGGTGAAGAAGCATTGCCAACCGTTGCCATTATCAGGGAAGACGAGTGTATAGGTTGCACCAAATGTATTCAGGCTTGCCCTGTGGATGCTATCGTTGGTGCAGCAAAATTAATGCATACTGTGATTGAATCTGAATGTACCGGTTGCGATCTTTGTGTTCCACCCTGCCCTGTAGATTGTATCGATATGGTAACTGTTCAGCAAGGTATTGGGCAGTGGGTTTGGCCTAAACCACAACTGATAGCAAAGCGGAATACCGAAAATAACATTCCGTTCAAAATGATTGATGAGGCATAAGAGGTAAAACATGAATCAAATCGACCTCATTTCATACACACAATCAAGTTTTCATGGTGGCATTCATCCAGCGGAATTTAAAACCATTTCCAATCAAACACCTATTGATTGCCTGACCTTGTCTGACAAACTTTATTTGCCACTTGAGCAACATATTGGCAAGGCAGCCAAATTAATAGTCCAACAAGGAGAGCGAATTAAGCAAGGTCAATTGTTGGCGGAAGCTGATGGCAATTTCTCTGCTAACCTTCATTCTCCCGTTAATGGAGTAATTGAGTCCATAGGGTTAATTAATACCAATCATCCTTCAACCATGATGCAGCCAGGTATTGTTATTAAAATTGATGATACTTCTCAAGGTTTCACGACATCTTCCTCAGACAATAAGGATTGGCAATCTCTATCACAGGAAGATTTACTCAGACAAGTTCAACAGGCCGGTATTGTCGGTTTGGGTGGCGCAACCTTCCCTACTCACATTAAATTGGCTGCACAATCTGTTGACACATTGGCAGTTAACGCGATGGAATGTGAACCCTATATTACCTGTGATGATAGAATGCTTCAGGAACTATCTGATCAAGTGATTATTGGTGCTCAAATTGCGGCCAAAATATTCTCTGCCAAACAGATCATATTTGCCATAGAAGACAACAAGCCCGAAGCTTTATCATCGCTTGAAAAAGCTATTATTCAATGCAAATTAGCTGTTCCTATGACAATAAAAGTTGCACCTACAAAGTATCCCAGTGGTGGAGAAAAACAGCTGATAGAACTGGTTTTTAACAAACAACTACCCAAAAACAAACTACCAGTTGACATCGGTGTTGTTGTGCAAAATGTCGCAACATTACAGGCTATTTATCAAAAAATCGTCAAACAGCAAAATTTGACTCACCGTCTGGTAACCTTGACTGGTAGTCAGATGGAAAAGCCTGGAAATTACTGGGTGGCATTTGGAACACCAATAAAAGATATTATACAGAAACTGAAAATATCGGACAAAGGTACGACTATCATACTTGGTGGTCCATTGATGGGACAACAGATTGATAATCTGATGATTCCGGTCACAAAATCAACCAACTGTATTATCTTTGAAAAACAGCAAAATCTTTCCAAACCCTGGTTGACAAAAAGCATTGCACATCAGTCATGTATTCGTTGTAGCGATTGCGAATCTGTTTGTCCTGTCGATTTATTACCACAACAACTCTATTGGTATAGTCGTGCCGAGGAATGGGAAAAGCTGGAAGAAACAGGTATTAAAGATTGTATTGAATGTGGTGCCTGTGCATACGTTTGCCCAAGTGAAATTCCACTCGTACAATATTACCGCTTTGCTAAAACTCATATCAGACAAAACCATGAAAAGCAGTTAAAATCAGAAAAAGCCAAACAGCGATTTGAATTTCGCGAAATGAGACTGGAGCGAGCCAAGGCTGAAAGAGCTCTAAAACATCAAAAAGCAGCAGAAGCGAGAAGAAAAGCGGCTCAGGATAATAATGAAGATCCTTCTGGCAAGCAAAAAGCTATCAATGACGCACTTGAAAGAGTAAAAATGAAAAAACAACAAAATCAGGGAGAAGATAAATAAAATGAGTCTGTCTTCGCCCTTTATTCATCAGTCAAAAACTACGGCACAGGTAATGGCGCTGGTATGTTTAGCTTTGCTTCCTGCTGTCGCAGTTCAATTCTATTACTTTGGTGCATTTATTTTAATCAATCTAACAATATGCTCCCTATCTGCGCTGCTTTTCGAATCCTTGATAATGCATTTACGCAAACGACCGATTTTAGGTACTATCAGTGATAACTCGGCATTACTAACAGGATTGTTGCTTGGTTTGGCACTTCCACCTCTTTTACCATTTTGGATGTCAATTCTGGCTGTTTTATTTGCTATTGTTTTTGCCAAACATCTTTATGGCGGTCTGGGATACAATCCTTTTAATCCTGCAATGATAGGCTATGTGGTTTTGTTGATCTCCTTTCCTGCGGAAATGTCAGCA
>JAOUOC010000091.1 GCA_029880585.1 Gammaproteobacteria bacterium | reverse complement strand
TGATTAATCTTTACAAGATATTAAAAAAAGAAAGAGGCAAATTTATTGCCTACGCCAAAACCTTCTTTATCCCACAAAACAATCATCAAGCGGTTTATCTGGATTATCGTTATCAATTTAATAATGGGTTAAGTGGCAGAGAGCGTGCTGCTACCTTTTTGTATTTAAATCGACATGGTTTTAATGGCTTGTGTCGATACAATCAATCGGGTGGTTTTAATGTGCCATTTGGTCGATACAAAAAGCCGTATTTTCCTGAAAAGGAAATGCGGATGTTTATTCAAAATTTCAAAACAGCCAAATTTGTCTGTGAAGATTTTGCTTCATTGATGAACCGAGCCAGACGAGGTGATGTGGTTTATTGCGATCCGCCTTATGTGCCGCTTTCACCTACAGCCAGTTTTACCAGTTATGCTGCGCAAGGCTTTTCATACGATCAGCAGGTTGAATTAGCATATCGTGCCGAGCATTTATCTGACCGTGGTGTAAAAGTTGTGATCTCCAATCATGATACGCCAATAACCAGAGATATCTATCAGGACGCCAAAATAGAGTCTTTTCCAGTAAGAAGATTTATCAGTTGCGATGGTGCGAATCGAGGCAAAGCTAAAGAGTTGTTGGCGATTTATGGGGTTTAGGTTAATGAAAAAAATAGTGTTTTTTACCATTGGATTAATATTTGCGAATTTTTCATTTGCATCGGAATCATCCAAACCCTATCTCTACATCCTCGGTGTTGCTCAAGACGCAGGCTATCCACAAGCAGGTTGTTACCAACCGCACTGCATGCCTGGTTGGCAGAATAAAAACTTGAGAAGAACAGCAACTTCAATAGCACTAATTGATCCTGCAAATAAGAAATCCTATTTATTTGAAGCAACCCCAAATCTGCCAGAGCAGATGTATCAACTTGAACAGGAAGCCCCTTCAAAACAATATCCACTTTCCGGCATTTTTCTCACCCATGCTCATATTGGTCATTATGCCGGGTTGATGTTTTTGGGACATGAAGCCATGGGCGCAAATCAAATTCCTGTTTATGCCATGCCCAGAATGAAATATTATTTACTAAAAAATGGCCCCTGGAGTCAGTTGGTTTCTTTTAAAAATATTATTCTTAAATCTCTGAAAGATAATACGTCTATTAATCTAAATGAAATTAAAGTCACGCCTTTTTTGGTGCCTCATCGAGATGAATATTCAGAAACAGTCGGTTATAAAATTGAAGGGCCAAACAAGTCCGCAATATTTATTCCTGACATTAACAAATGGTCTGTCTGGAAAACTGATTTGGCCAAACTGATTCAACAGGTTGATTATGCACTACTGGATGCAACATTCTATGCCGATGGTGAATTGCCCGGAAGAGACATGTCAAAAATACCACATCCTTTTGTATCAGAAACCATGACGCTTTTGAAAGATCTTCCCGCAAAGGATAAAAATAAAATCTGGTTTATTCACTTTAATCACACCAACCCTTTGTTAAACACTGATAGTGAGCAGGCCAAAACCGTCAAAGCTAATGGGTTTAATGTTGCAAAGGAAGGCGTGAGGTTGGAGTTGTAAATAAATAATGGCAATAATTGGCAAATAATGCCATTATGTAGTCATGATTTTATTTGGAGAAAGTTATGGCTACAATGAATATTTCTTTACCTGAACCTATGCGAAATTGGGTTCAAGAACAGATTGAAGTTGGCAAATATGCAAGTTCAAGTGATTATGTTCGAGACCTAATCCGCAAAGATCAATCAAGGCGTGAAAAAATCAAGGCGATGCAAGATGCTATTACTCAAGGTATTAATAGTGGTATTGCAACTGATTTTAATATTGATAAATTACAAGAGATGCTAGATAACGAATAATGAATATAAAAATAAGCAAGGAAGCTAGTAATGATTTAGTCTCTATTGGTCGCTATACCCAAAAAGAATGGGGTATTGAACAGCGGCGTAAATATTTATCTGAAATACATAAAAAGTTTTCTTTTTTACTGGAAAATCCTCAAATAAGTCCTTTAAGGTCAGAGTTTAATCCACCCGTTTATATTCATCATCATAAAAAGCATCTTATCGTTTATATCGTGGAAGTTAGTTCTATTCTAATAATTAGAGTGTTACATGAAAGTATGGATATTGACGAAGCAATTGGTGATTCAACATTGGAAGATCAAGAAGACTTGCAAGCAATTTCTAAAAGAGTCAATGAACCTGAAATAAGCTATGAAGAGCTTCGAACTGAGCTTAAAATTCATGGGAAAATATAGAATTATCTATGAAATTCTGTTTTGGTTGTATGTGTTGTTAAAGTAGTTCATAGATCTAATGTGTATAAAAGGTAATATAGGACTGAGATTGGTTTTGTAACTATTCAAAAAGACCTCTAGGATCTGATGGTATGATAGTCTATTATTTGCCATTTATTATCTATTTTTTTCAAGTAATACAAAACCCTTACAGTCATTTGATGACTAAAGAACTGAATGCAGGTAATTGCTTCGTTGAGCCCATCATTAAAGGCAACTCTGGCTAAATGAGCGACGACGTGCTTCTCAGGAAGAAATTTATTTATGGCACCTGTGTTATGTAGTTTTATTGTATCTTCCCAACTAACTATTGGAACTTTTTCTTCCAATATTACTAATCGTATTGGGTCAGCCAAGTTGTTATTAACATCAAAAAAATCAAGTACAATTTTTTCTGGAAACTCCGTTAAATATTCCTTTGTGAATAGGCAGTCCGATGGGTGGCTTACAACAATGGAATGTTCAAATTCTTTGATATAGGGGTTTGGTTCGAATAGATCAAGATAAACTTGTCCTTCTTCAGTAATCCTTTCGTACCTTTTGTAGGCATACCAGGACGAAATAAAAAGCACTACAAAAAATAGAATGATGTAAAACAAGTTCTTTTTTTGAGTTTTAGTCATATTACATATTGTCAATTTAGAGTGAATTTCAGACTACAACTTTTATGATGGCTTTTCAAGAAACTTGTTATACAAAAAAAAGCCCTCAAAAATGAGGGCTAAAGGTTACGTCAGGATAGGTGATAAATCACTGACAGTCGCAAAAATCGTTTCCTTAAAATAATGCTACTTTAAAAATAATATTGAGCCGTTAACTGAAAATGGTCATCTCTGCGAACAAAGTAGAGAAAATCATTAACATCATCTGATTCAAAAAAGCGAACATCGAGAGACAATTTAAGGTTGTCACCATAACGTCTGCTGGCTTCTACAACAAAAGTGTTAGAACCAAAATCGAGGTCATATCCGAATCCCATCAATAATTCAGATGAGTCAACATCATTCATAGCCAGGCGCGCACCAACAAAAATATCGTTTTGAAAGTTTGAGGAAGCCTGTTCACCTCGTTCATCCCACGAGTATTCCATTATCAGCCCGAGATCCGCATTGGAGTCATATACACCATAAAAACTGTATTCAAACCCGGTTTGAATGGCTGAAAAGTTATCAAACGCACTATCCTGATTGATCAATTCCAGTTTCCATACCAAATCTTCAATATTGGCCTGAAGCTCGACACCAACTTGTTCAATCTGAAAATAAAAGGGCGATAACTCCAGTGTGGCAGGAGAGAAGGTCAAAACAGGAGCACGGCTGGTTCCCTTAAACAAGGAGACTGCCACCTCATAATCATCAATACTGTGACTCCAACGAACGGCATAATCTTTATGTTTATCTTCATCAGACGATTCATATAAGGCATTATCAGGATTTATGTTGGGGATCATTGGCCGACCCTCTATTCCGGCAAAGGTTCTTTCACGAAAATAAGGCATAACAAAGAAATCGACAATACCCCAATCGTTCACCAGTGACAGGTTGATCATAGGCTGTCCCAGTTTATCCTCATCATCAATATCATCCACCGCATCTGTCTGGTTTATGATATCCACCAGATGTTGAAATTCGGTTACACCCCAAAAGACACGACGGATCCCGATTCTGGTTTCCCAGTTATCACTGGCATGAATCCAGGCAAGTTCACGAATATCATTGTGAGTTCTTTCATCATCATTTTGATCAATTCGAGCTGAAGGCACAAACTCAATTAAATCATCGCCATCATTCCAGCTCCAGTAAAATTCAGGAACAGTCGCCAATGACAAATTATTATCGGGCTGCGTTGGAAAAAGAGGATCTTCAACAAAAACTCTTGCCTGTAATTCCACATTACCTTTAGCTTCGAATTCGACTGAATGGGCATAAGATGCTGCAAGCAAAAGTGATACAGGCAATATTTTTGCCAAAGTATTGATTGTGATATTAACTATCTTCATCAGTGTTTCTCTTATCTAGCAAATCTATCGTGCTCTTTTAAGCGCATTTTTGTTGAAGTCACTGTCATCCAGTCCCTGTTGGAATTTATAATTTTTCCAGTTAATAACTGTGCTTTTACCATTTTGATGATTGATCATTTCCAGCGTGTGAGCACGCCAGTATTTCTCAATATATTGTTTGTAGTCTTTGAAAGTCAGGGTTTTTAAAAGCGTATTTTTTCTATCATAAAAATCGATTTTTAAACTTCTGTATTCTGCTTTATCAATCCAGACAACACGTTTGGTGTAACCGGAATACTTGTCAACCGGGTACTGTTCAACAACAAAGGCATCAAGTCCATCAACGGTTTCATCCTTGATATATTTATAAGTGAATTTTTCAACTTCAAAGGAAGTTAAATCTTCAAATGAAAATTCGCTACCCATAAATGAGCCAGACTTATTGCTGGAAGAAATACGTTTAACACGCTTGAGTTGAGGCAAATAAAGCCATTGCTCATCATCCGCAGTCGGGTGTGAAAAACTTAAAAATGCAGTACCGGCAACATCTCTAGGCGAATCGAAGATAGTTAGACTTTTGTCACCATCATTTTCCTGTTCCAAAGATTTTATACGCATTTGACGATTTGAAGTTTCGCCGTGGCGGTTTTTCAGGATCATTTCCATCTCTGATTCAGTATCTTGCCAACCAAGATTTTTCTCCTTGGAAGTTTTGGAAATTTGCAATCCTTTATCTTCTGCACTATTTGCAGCTTCAGTATTCTCGGCATTTACTTGCAAGTTGGTGCCAACGAGCAAAAACAGTAATGTTGTGAGTTTTAAATATTTCATGATTTTCTCCATCATTTAAATCTAACTAATTTTATTCAACAGCTTGTTGAGCCTTTTGTTGCAATTTATCTTTTTTGCTTTTCAGCTTCATTAATAGTGGTGGTAAGAACAGGAAGTCCACTATCAAGGCAATCAATATGGTGACACCTGTCAGGAATCCCATGTCGGCATTAACCTTAAAGCTGGAACTTGCCATTACCATAAACCCTGCTACCAGCACCATGGTTGTTACCCATAGCGCTTTACCAACACTGGCAAAGCTGTATCTGACGGCTTCTTCTGAACTTAAGCCTTTTTCTCTTCTGGCCCTGATGTATTTACTAAGGAAATGCACGGTATCATCTACAATGATCCCCAACGTCATACCTGCAACAACTGAAAGCCCAAGACCGATTTCTCCATCCAGAATTCCCCACAAACCGAAGCTGATAGCCGCTGGCATCATATTAGGTAACAAGCTAATCAAACCGAATTTAACCGAGCGTAAGGCTATTCCGAGTAGTAAAGAAATTAAAAATAGAGCCAGAGCTGAACCTTGTAGCATACCAACAATGTTGGTTGAACCGATATGCGCGAACATCAGAGACGGGCTCGCCATTGTCAATCCATAAGGACTTTCATGTTGTTTGAAATAGTCAGAAATTTTATTTTCTACTCTCAAAACTTCATTAGAAGTCAGATTTCTGAAAGTCGCGACCACACGTGTAGAAGATTTATCTACATTGAGTTGATTATTAACATCCAGACCCTGAGGCAGAGATAGCTCATAGAGCAGTAAATACTGAGCGGCCAATTCTCTATTGTCAGGCAAAATATACCAGTCAGGATCGTCGCCATGCATATTTTTGTTCAAACGTTTCAATGTATCCGTAACGGTATTAACATTATCGGTTTCTTCCTGTTGTCTTAACCAGACAGCAAAGTCATCAACAAATTTCAGAAATGCCGGATCATTAATACCATTGGATTGCTTTGAATCGAAAGAGAGCTCGATTGTTGTCATGCCCGCCAGATGGTCCTTCATAAAATCCGTTGCCTGTCTAAAAGGCACACTCTCATCAAAGTATTTAACGAAATCGTCATTCAGCTCATTTTTTGGAACAAATGAAGCGAGCACCACAATGATGACGGTGGTAACCGGTAATAACCATTTGCGATTGAAAATGACAAAGTCTGCCAATTTGTCCATCATATCTCTTTTGTGCTCAACTGTTTGCTTCGCTTTTGTTGGCAGTAGCATCAGAATAGCCGGGAAAATGGTAATCGAAAATACAAAGGCAGCCATCACACCAATCGAAACCAGATTACCCAAATGACCGAAAGGAGGGGAATCGGAAAAGTTCATGGTCAAAAAGCCGATTGCAGTGGTGATACTGGTTAGAAAAATAGGTTGAAAATTGACACGCAAACTGTCTTTCATGGCAGCGGACTTTTCCATCCCGTGCCGCAAGTTATAGTAAAAGGTTGATAGTATGTGAATACAATCGGCAACTGCCAGTGTCAAGATAACGACTGGGGCAGAGGCAGTTGGTGATGTGAGATAGCCACCGCTCCATCCCCATATACCAATGGCTGTCAGAATACTGAAAATGATAACAACGAATGTAGCAATTGTACCGGTCAAGCTTCTGAGCAATCCAAAAATAAAAATGAAGACAACCATAAACATGGTAGGAACCAGAATGGATGAATCATGGGCTGAAGCCTCAGGAAAACTGTTATTCATGATAACAATGCCGGATAACATAAAATTGATATCCGGATATTTTTGTTTGAATTCAGCAACTATGGCTCTGGCTGATTCGGTAACTTCAGGCACTTCCGAAGTTTGGTTAATGCCAGGCATGGTGATGGTCACATTGACTACAGCAGAATCGCCATTTTCAGCCACCAGCTTTTTAATCAACAAAGGTTCATTAAGGGAAACATCCCTGATTTTTGCTATTTTTTCTTCATCCAGCATATCAGCTTCAAGCAGCAGACTTTCAATATTCAGATCGTCTTCCTCAGATTCGATATGTTGAAAGTTGGTTATGGAGTCAACGCGTGAACTATAGGTCATTTGCCAGGCGGCATCTGTCAGCTCCCATATCGCTGTCAGATTTTTTTCAGTAAAAATATTGCCGTTTTCGGGCGCTACAATGATGGCAACATTCTCACTTTTGCTATAGATGTTTTGCAGATTTACATAATCGTTAAGCTGTGAATTGTCTTCATCGAAAAATGTTCGATAGTCGCTTTTGAAATCCAGTAAAAATTGACCCGTAAATAGATTAAATGCACCATGCGTTGCAATGGCAACAAAAAAAGTGGTCAAAAGAATAACGAACCATTTTCTTGCTAAAACAAAGTTTGAAAGTTTATCCATGATTATTTGTTCCGGTTTTTATATCAAAAAATTAATAGTCGATTAGTTAATAACTGAATGGTGTACCCATTTTTTCAAGTTCAGCGACTTCTTCTGAAAAAAGCTCCTTAACAATCCTGTTCAGAGTTTCCTTGTAGTTCATTTCAGATGACAAAGGTTTCCAATTCAACCCATCAAAAATTAGTCGGCCATTTGTGAAAGTCTCTCTCTCCAGCTCCATTGCTTGCAATTGAGATGAAGTACCTTTGCTAATGATTAATGCCATTGAACCCCAGGTAGCAGACCATAATGCAAAGGTAACCTGTTCCAATGTCATATTTTCAGATAGAACCAGATCCCCTTGCTCAACCGCTTTGGCAATTTCTCCACACATCAATGTCATCATTTGTTCTTCACATTCATGATGCTGTTGCTGGTATTTTTCCGAAGTGTTGGCCGTTACATTGGGCGAGTGAGCGGACAATACAATAAAGAGTTGATAGGGTCTTAATTTTGCCCAGATAATATAGGATACCAGTACTGAAAGCAGTTTTTCTCTACTTCTGCCTTTAAAGGTTAACGCTTTTTCAAATAATTCTCTCAGATCTCTAAAACAGGCATTGCAGACAGCCATCATTACATCTTCCTTGCCTTCAAAGTGCTTGTACACAGTACCTTTTGAATAGGGGGATGCATCAACCAGTTTATCTATGGTGAATGTGGAAGGACATTCTCTTTCAAAAAGTTCACGACTGATGCTAATCAGTTCGGCTTCTCTTTTCTCAAATTCTTGTGGGCTTAACATCCTTGGTGACATATCGTTAACCTGTATAAAAAATCTAAATTAGGTATAAAAAAGTATTAATGACAACATCGTCAAAAATAAATGACGATCCGTCATGTGACGTTTCGTCATTATAGTGTCTATGTTTTTTTTAGCAAGAAAAATTTTGCGATATATTACAAATTGATACAAAATCTCCTATAGAGAGGTCTTGATATGCTATATTGTCTGAATCAAAACAATTCAAATGGATATTTATGAACAATCTAAAAGGACAATGCCGATGTGGCAATATTCATTTCAATATTGGAACCAATATTAATTTATCCCAATTCCAACCAAGACAATGTGATTGTGATTTCTGCAGGCAATACAATGCAGCCTATTTCTCAGATCCGGAAGGTAAACTGGATGTAGTGATTGAAAATAAAGAAAAGATCAAGTGTTGTGGTCAGGGTGATAATCTGGCAGATTTTTTGACCTGTAATCAGTGTGATTCATTAATTGGTGTGTTTTATCATGATGACAAACAATGGTATGGTGCTGTAAATAGCAGAAATATAGACAGCCAATTTGCCGATGACTTAACAATATCTCCTAAGAAACTTTCTGCTGATGAGAAAAAGTCTAGATGGAAAGAGTTATGGTTTGCGCAGGTGAATATCGAGCGGTAAGCTCCTTTTATTTCAGTTTTTATCTTATTTCATATCTTCCAGAAAAGGCAGTTTTTGTCTTACCGTTTCCACTTCAGAGATATCAATTTCAGTCAGAATATATTCCTGTTCAGGTTCGCCTCTTGATAGGCATTTTCCCAAAGGAGTATAAACACTGGAACCACCGGTATAATCAAGATTAT
>JAOUOC010000014.1 GCA_029880585.1 Gammaproteobacteria bacterium | reverse complement strand
CAAACAGACTGACGAGTAAACCAGATAACCAAAGCCCAATGACAAGCTGGACAATTCCGCTGGCAGAATTATCTACTAACATCAGATTGTCTGACACAAACTGTCGAATACCATATAAAAAAGTCATTGATGGTGATGGTGCTGAATCAAAAACCAAAAACCAATTGACCGGTAGCATCAGAAAGATGGGGATCATCAACCACAATGTATAGGCTATTTTTGCGTTTAGGTATCTTAATATCAATGGTCTTATAGCTAATATAATCAGGATTAAAATCGATACTCCAATGGTCTTACTGATTAATAATGAATAAGTAGTGGCTATCATTTTTCCAATCCTCTAATAATTTCTTTTAATTCTTCAATTTCTTCTGACGATAGTTTTTCTTTCTTTGCAAAAGCCGCAACCAGCGAGCTGACATCTCCTTTAAATACTTTTTGCAAAAAACTGTCAGTAGCTTGAGCAATGTAATCATCCTCTTTCAGTATTGCAAAATAACGATATTCTCTCCCCTGTTTTTCATATCCAATGGCTTTTTTTTTCAATAAGCGATTGATTAATGTTTTGATAGTTTTCTCATGCCAATTAGTATCGGCTTCCAATTCACTGACAATTTCTTTTGCTGTTTTAACTGAACCTCGCCAAAGAACATCCATAATATATTTTTCTGAATCACTAATAATCATTCTTTTATTTTCCTGAAATGTTAATTGTATCTAATATAAACATCACACAGATTACATTTGTAATCTATTAAGTATTACAGATGTAATTATTCAATGCAAGCAGAAAACAAGATTTTCCTTAAATTTGCATTTTGTAACCTTTATTTATCGACACAAACATTGATATGTTATATATTGTTCGAGTAGTCCGACCACATAAAAAAGAGGTAATGATATGGAATTTTTGACAACCCTTGGTCTGCTGGCAGCAGTTGCTTTCGGTTTTTATCTTGGTCGCCAATATTCAGGTAATGCACAGGAAAAGCAAAAACTTGAAGAGGAAATCAGGGAAAAACAGGCTGAACTCGATCAGTTTCGCGGTAAGGTAAACCAGCATTTCGAAACAACGGCAAAATTATTCAATCAGGTTTCTGAAAGCTATCAGGATCTTTACGACCATATAGCAAAAAGCTCAAACCAGTTGTGCGCGACTCAAACCTTTAACTCTCTTCCTGAAAAATCAAGAGATGCTGAGGCTTTGGAAAATAATACTTCTGAAGTAAAAGCAGATTCAGACTCGGCGGATCAATTTGATGCTAACAAACTTTACAAGGCGCATGACTATAGAAATAAAAACGAAAAAAACGGAACCTCCGAAAAAACCGACTTTGAAGTAAAAGTCACTAAAAACAAGTCCGAGAAAAAAAATGAGAAGGTAGTAGACATCGAAACTGCCAAAGAAGATAAAAACCCACCTTTAGACTATGCCATCAAGGAAAAGGGTGTGGTTAACCATAACAGTCTGAATAATGATAAAAACACTAAATCATCCTGATGACTATTAATAATTATTATCGATCAATAGTGAAAGAACAACTTTAAACCTATTAACAAGTTTCAACCTAAAGAACAGGAAATAAATATGAAAAAAATAATCATCTCCCTAGCCGTAATTTTTGTTGTGGTGCTGGGCACAACATTTATGATTGGCAATATGGCTAAATCCAAAATTGAGGAAAAAATTGCTGATCTGGATAGCAATCAATCCTTTAGTGCCACAATAGTAAGATATGAGCAGGGACTTTTAAATTCTGAAGCTGAAATTGAAATTGGCATTGAAATGCCAAATGCTAATGACTTAATTGAAATGCCTACTATCGATATAGCACTGAATATACAGCACGGTCCTTTTCTGACCCAAAGTGGTGATTTCGGCTTTGGTATCTTTGATGCCAATATCAGCGTTATTCTGCCAGCAGACGTTCAACAGGAACTGGATAAGATTGACGAAATTAATGAAAACACACTTGCTTTTGCGATTCGCTCAAAGTTCGATGGCGCTACAAGAGCCAACATCAGCATGGAACCTTTTGAAATAAACAAAGACGGTGATATTTTGTCAGTGAAAAAAGCTGCAGGTTTTATTGATTTTAACAAAACAGGCAAGCTGAATTCCGATATTGTCTGGGAAGGCCTGTCTTTGACAGAAGAGGAAAAAAGTCTGGAAGTCGGTACATTAAAGATCCTTTCTAATCAGCAACTGGTATCAGGTCGCATGATGACAATGAGTGCATTGTTTGAAGGTGAAGCATCCGTTACACTTGAAAAAATTCTGGTAACACCAGCACCTCAACAAAACTTTGTCATGGAAAACTTTGCTATAACAAGCAAATCTGAAATCAATGATGATATTTCAAATGCTGCAATGTCAATGACAATTGATAAAGTTTCTTTCATTGCTTTTGTATTCAACAACTTTGCCTTTGACATGGCATTCAATAATATGGATACCGAAGGTTTAAAAGAAGTCAATATGCTTGTAGCTGAGATGCAAAGCAGTATGGATCCTGCTATAACTCAGCAATTCATGACTGCTTTAGGTAAAATGTTTTCCAAAAACCCTGAAATCCACGTAAATAATCTCGGGGTCTCAACTGGTCAGGGCGACATAAAATCAGATGCACATATTCTGATGGACAGTAGTATTTTTGATATGAATAATCCAATGTCAGCTATCATGGCTGTCAAGGTTAAAGCTAATGCTGAAGCGCCTGCTCAATTCTTTAGTATTTTTGGTATGGATGCTCAGGTAGAAGCTTTGGTTCAGGCTGGCCAACTTTATCGTGACGGTGATTTGCTGAGAATGGACTTCTCTTTTGCAAATGGTCAGGCGATTCTCAACGGTTCGCCACTGAATCTGTAAATAGTTGATTGAACATAGAATTTCATTATTCTTAACCAACTGACTATAACAAAATAAAAATATCTGCCCTTGCTCAAAGTAAAAATGAACGAGGGCAATTTTATTCAGCCACATATTAATTTTGCAAGCTGGCTACCGATTCTATTACAATAACAATAATTGCAAACCTGTTAAAAACAATGACGATAAAAACTCAATCCATATTAAACTTTCTTAAATCGGCCTTCTGGGGACTGACTGCAGGTTTTTTAATCCTGTTTTTTATGCCAAACAGTCAACTTCCAGTCAACTGGACAAAAGTATCTGAGATGTGGCGTTTCTATGAAAAGTCATCTCACAATGAAAATAAGCCAAAGCTGACTCCAATTAAAATGTCTTTTTCAGATGCGGTAAAAAAAATTACACCTTCGGTAGTTAGTATCAACGTGTTCAGGTCGCAAGGTGTACGCTATGAAGAACATCTGGCACCAAATGAAAAAATTCTTGATGTAGGTGTCGGTTTTGGCTCAGGAATAATTTTAGATAACCGTGGATTTATTGTTACCAATCACCATGTAATTGACAAGGCTGATACCATTAGCGTGAATTTTTCCGATGGCACCAAACGCATTGTTGAAGTTGTAGGTTACGACCAAAAAACCGATATTGCCGTACTCAGAACCGACAAATCCAATTTAACTTCGGCAGTAATCGGTAATCATTTAGAGGCCGAAAAAGGTGATGTGGTAATGGCCATTGGCAGTCCTTTTGGACAGAATCAATCTGTTTCAATGGGCATTATTAGCGCAATCACAACCCATCAATTTACTCAAAGAATTCAAACTGATGCTCCCATCAACAAAGGCAACTCAGGAGGACCTTTAATCAACTCTATCGGAGAGGTTATAGGTATTAATCAAATGACCATCAGCTCCGTTGGAGGTGGTCAAACTGGAATAAACTACGCAATACCTATTGAACGAGTCATAAAAATAGCGGATGATATTATCCTGCATGGACGAGTAAGACGAAACTGGTTTGGTATTCATGCGATTGAACTGAGGGAATATGAACACGAGAAATTCTATCCTCATATTCCGTTCGGGAGTGGTTTCTTCATTAACCGGATTGACCCTGATAGTCCGGCGTCAATTGCAGGCCTGATGAGCGAAGATTTTATTACACATATTGATGGACAGGCAGTATCTGGCGTGCATGATTTCTATCAGCTATTTTATGACACACCCATTGACAAACAAATTGAAGTTAAAATTATCAGAAGAAATCAACGGCTGACAAAATCAGTTAAACTGTTTGAAATGCCAGAAAACACTTCCGATTAGTTTGGAAAATGTTTGCTGGCAAAAAAGTAGTTAACAATCAAGGTACTCTTCTGATCCCTGCACCCAATAACTGCAGCTTTTCTTCGATACAATCATAACCTCGATCAATATGATATATCCTGTCCACCAGCGTATCACCTTTTGCAACCAGTCCCAGCAATACCAGACTAGCAGAAGCTCTTAAATCTGTTGCCATAACCTTTGCAGCGGATAGCTCTTGAACACCATTACAAATAGCAGTGTTACCCTGAATTGAAATATCTGCTCCCATTCTTTTCATTTCACCAACATGCATAAAACGATTTTCAAAAATTGTTTCTGTTATGCTTCCGCTACCTTCTGCAACTGCATTCAATGCTGTAAATTGCGCCTGCATATCAGTTGGGAAACCAGGATATGGTGCTGTAATAATTTTGACCGCCTTTGGTCGACCGCCTTTCATATCCAGCTCAATCCAGTTGTCACCAGTTTCTATATGAGCTCCCGCCTCTTTCAACTTTTCCAAAACAGCTTCAAGGATATCAGGGTTGGTATCTCTTAATCTTATTCTACCGCCAGTAATAGCCGCAGCAATCAAATAGGTTCCAGTCTCTATTCGGTCAGGTAAGACCTGGTGATGACAACCATGTAATTTTTCAACACCTTCTACAGTAATCACATCGGTTCCTTCGCCACTAATTTTGGCCCCCATCGCTTTCAGACAGTTGGCCAAATCAACAACTTCCGGCTCCCGAGCCGCATTTTCAATAATTGTCTTACCCTTAGCCAAAGTTGCTGCCATAAGGATATTCTCCGTAGCACCAACACTAACCGTATCCATAAATATCTTGGCACCCTTCAAACCTTCAGGTGCTCTGGCACGAACGTAACCATCATTCACGTCGACCTCTGCTCCCATAGCTTCCATTCCCTTGATATGAAGATCAACAGGACGTGAGCCGATGGCGCAGCCGCCTGGCAATGAAACATCCGCCTTGCCAAAACGAGCCAGTAAAGGGCCTAAAACCAAAATTGAAGCTCTCATTGTTTTTACAAGTTCATAAGGAGCTTCGTGAGAATGCACAGAACGGGCATCAATTTCAACTGTCATTTTTTCGTTCAGCGTCATCGAACAACCTAAAATCCCAAGTAATTCCAGTGTAGTTGTGACATCATTCAAATGTGGAACATTGCCAATGGAGGTAACGCCATCAGCTAATAAAGTAGACATTAAAACAGGTAAAGCTGCATTTTTGGCACCAGATATTCTGATGCAACCATCCAGCTTTACACCACCTGTAATTTGTAATTTATCCATCAGAACTCCAATAAAAGGGTACAAGGCTACTGAGCGGCTTCAGCCGGAGTTAGTGTTTTGAGGGAAAGCGCATGTAATGCACCAGAGGAAATCTCGGACTGAACAGTTGCATAAACCATCTGCTGTCTTGCGACAGCTCTTTTTCCTTCAAAGGCATCTGCTACAACTACAGCCTGAAAATGATGACCATCACCATTAACTACTACCGACTGACAATCAAGACCAGACTCAATTAATTGTTTCACTTCCAGCTCTGTCATCGATCAACTCTACTCATATTCAGCTTAAATAAAATATATACCAACACTTTCATAATTTTTTAATGATTTGAAAGTGCTTTCGAATAAGTCGGCTATTGTAACCTGATTTTAACAATTGAACACCTTTAAATCAGCTTCATACCCATGTTAAATTCACAAAAAATCTAAATTAATCACAATACCTGCTCTATTTTCCAATTTCATGGGGTGTCTATTCAATCATCAATGTATTCCCAGTTCTTTTTGCCATCAAATTTTCTAACAGGAATAAATTGCCTTTCCGATTCGTTCATCAAACGAAAGTTTACAGCCGTTTTTTTATGTTCAACTTTCTCTGTAGTTGTATAGTGGGTAATGCAACCACAACTGGGACAGTGATGAAAATCAATGCAACCATCTCCCCAACGGTAAGTAGTACTTTGCTGTTTGTCGAAAACCACAGCAACCTGATTAGGTGGATAATATCCCCATAGTGCATCATAGCGGGAACATATTGAACAATTACATTGTGTCACAGTTTCAGGTGATTTTTTCACGGTGATGCTAATGTTTTTGCAATGACAGGTTAATGCAATCATACCAACCTCAATAATATTATTATCAAACTTAAATCTAACACCATTTCTCAAACCAATCTTCATTCTTATTTTGACTAACAAGTCATTTTAATCTCGATTTTTATGGCAAACAATGTCAGTATTTGCGCTTTGATGAAAAATAGAGAAGCAAAGTTAATCTAGCAAGTGATATAACCTTCTGCATACATAGATTGATACACTTTCAACTTGCCAGATGCATATATAAATAACGATACTTTACTTCTCCAACTAAATAACAATTTAATGACGGGTGTATGTTTCAACTATGTTGATCTTCTTTGCAATGGTAATTTTTGGAATTTCGCTGCTGGTATGGAGTGCCGACAAATTTACCGATGGTGCTGCTGCTATTGCCAGAAACTTTGGAATTTCTCCATTAATAGTTGGCTTAACTATTGTCGCCATAGGTTCCTCTGCTCCTGAAATGGTTGTCTCTTTAAATGCAGCCCTGGAAAACACACCGAATCTGGCAGTTGGAAATGCAATAGGCTCTAATATCGCTAATATTGGTATGGTCCTGGGAATTGTCGCTCTCGTCACCCCTCTTAAAGTCAAATCTGAAACACTTAAAAAAGAAATTCCGATTTTGTTTGGCATTATGTTGTTAACTTTTGTTTTGTTATACGATCTAAAAATCACCCTTGCCGATGGCATTATTCTGCTTCTTTGTCTTGGCGCCTATATCAGTTGGCTAACTCGTGCTGCACTTGCTGCTAAAAATAAAAAAGATCTGATGCTTGAAGAAATTATTGAAGAGCTGCCGGATCAAATGAGTAATTTGAAGGCTTTAATCTGGGTGGTTGTTGGACTCTTGCTTTTACAATTAAGCTCAAAAATACTGGTTTATGGCGCAACGAAAATAGCACTTGGTTTTGGCATTAGCGAATTTGTTATTGGCGTTACAATAGTTGCTGTAGGTACCAGCCTCCCTGAACTGGCTGCTTCTATCACTGGAGCATTGAAAGGAGAACACGAACTCGCTATAGGCAATGTTATTGGTTCTAACATATTCAATTTATTGGCTGTTTTAGCCATACCAACTCTGATTATGGATATTGATATCGAATCAACTGTTTTGCAAATTGACTACAGCCTCATGATTATTTTAACTGTTTTAGCAAGTATAATGGCGTATGGATTTAATCAACAGGAAGGAAAAATTTCCAGATTGGAAGGTGGTTTTTTACTTTTAATTTTTATTTCTTATCAGATTTATCAGTTGTTTATTGTCGTTGCGGGCGGAAATTAATTTCAAAATCAATTACATAAAGATATAATCAATCAAAGTTTACATTGAATTATTAAAGTTTTGTTCAGATCATTCTACATAAACCAGAAGATCTGAATCTGATCAACCTATTGAAGAAACCCTATGAAACAGGAAAACTCGTTTATTAGTTCCGGGCAAAGAGTTGTTGAAATTGAGCAAGAAGCAGTTGCCATGCTCAAGGATAAAATTAACGATGACTTTGCCAAGGCCTGTGAACTGCTGATAAATTGTCAAGGCAGGATAGTGGTCATTGGCATGGGGAAATCAGGACATATCGGCAACAAAATTGCTGCGACACTTGCAAGTACAGGTAGCCCAGCATTTTTTGTACATCCAGGAGAGGCCAGTCATGGTGACTTGGGGATGATCACCAGTAAAGATGTCGTGGTAGCCTTATCCAATTCAGGGGAAACCAGTGAAGTCACCAGTCTGTTACCTGTTATCAAAAGACTCAATGTTCCACTGATCAGCATGACGGGCAATCCCAATTCTACCTTATCAAAATTTGCCTCGGTTAACCTGAATACCAAAGTAACTCGCGAAGCCTGCCCAATGAATTTGGCACCAACAGCTTCAACGACAGTTTCTCTGGTCATGGGCGATGCATTGGCTGTAGCACTTCTGGAGGCTAGAGGCTTTACTGAAGATGATTTTGCCCTGTCACATCCGGGTGGGAGTTTAGGTAGACGGCTATTATTGCGAGTCGATGACATTATGCACAAGGGCGATCAAGTACCTGTTGTCACAGTTGATACATCCATTGCCAATGCTCTTCTTGAGATGAGTGCAAAACGGTTGGGAATGACCTGTATCGTAGACCAAAATGGACAACTGACGGGAATTTTTACCGACGGCGATCTGAGAAGAGCTCTGGAAACAGAAGTAGACTTTAAAAGTGCTAACATCTCTCAGGTAATGACCAAAGGCGGCTTAACCATTTCAGCTGAAAGCCTTGCTGCTCAGGCTTTACAAATTATGGATTCAAAATCTGTTAATGCTCTGGTGGTAACTGATGACAGCGGCACTCCAATTGGCGCTCTCAATATGCATGACCTGTTAAAAGCCGGAGTAGTTTAAAATGGAATCAGATATCCTGACAACCAATATTGATTCAATTCAAAGCAAGGCTGAAAAGATAAAGTTACTGATCTGTGATGTTGATGGTGTACTAAGCGACGGCAAGGTTTACTATGGCAGCAACGGTGAAGAATTCAAAAACTTTAATATAAAAGATGGTCTGGGATTAAAGTTACTGCAATCAAATGGCATTCAGGTTGCCATTATAACAGGTCGAAAATCAGATATAGTTGAACGAAGAGCCAAAGAGTTGGGAATTTCTCATCTTTATCAAGGTCAAAGCGACAAGCAGGCAGCTTATGATGAATTACTCAATAAGGTTGGAATTTCAAAAGTTCAGGTTGCTCATGTCGGTGATGACTTACCTGATTTACCGCTCATGCAGCAATCCGCAATAGGTTTTTGTGTAGCTGATGCACACTGGTATGTTAAACAGAATGCCGATTATGTAACACATTTATCGGGTGGTTGTGGAGCAGTCCGGGAAATATGTGATATTTTACTCAAGGCTAATGGATGTCTTGAAAAGGTTTTAAAAGCATATCATTATTCAAATGAATAAATAAAACTAACTGACTAAACTTGAAAGGTTTTAATGGTTACAAGACGCACCAAATTATTATTTATATCAACATTAATCACTCTGATTCTGGGTTTGAGCTATTGGCAAGGCGATAGCGTTGTTGGTTCTGACACCCTGCTAAAACCATCTCAGGCGGATTATTTTTTCAGTCAGGTCACCTTTAAATTTTTTGATGAATCAGGCCAAATTGTTAATCAGATCAAAAGCGAAAAAATTGAGCATTTTAAATCTGGCAATTATTCAGATGTTGTAAATCCGGAAATTCGTATAATGGATAAGGAAGATAGCAACTGGGAAATTACAGCCAATTCAGCTCAGCTGGATCATGACAAGGAAAATATAAAAATTTTTGACGGTGTTGTTATACAACAAAATATCATCAGCAATAATTTGCCAGTGGTAAACAGCCAAATCAGCACGCAATCTCTGGTCTTTGACATGGCTGCAAATACAGCTTTTTCAAACGTTCAGGTAGAAATCAGGTCTGACAAAATTCTTACGCGAGCGGACAGGCTGGATATAGATTTTAATCAGGAATTACTTCAACTTGATGGTAATGTCATAAGTCAGGAACAAACGAATGAACAATAAAAAGCAACTTTATTTAATATTATTCCTGTCAGTTCTTTTTGCTCACAAAAGCATATCCAAAGAAACCAATAGCTGGAAAATATCCAGCGATCATTCTCTTCATAATCTTGCCAGCAAAGAAATTGTTTATTCTGGCAATGCCTCTTTTATAAGTGGTACTTTAATGATTAATGGTGATGAAATTCGTGCAATAAAAAATGCCAATGGCGATCTGACACAACTTAATATCAAAGGTAATCCTGTTGTCATGAAGCAAGTCGAAAACAATAATGTTTCAGTACTAAATGCAAAATCGCTTAAATATGATTACAGCAATAAGAGTACGACTGCCAATCAAAATGTTATATTTAAGCAACAATCCCAATCCGGATCATTCGATATAAAAGCGTATAGTCTTGAATTATCTGATAATCAGGCACTTCAATTACGCGCTACAGGAACACCAATTGACATCATCATCACACAGCCTGGTCAAGATCCTATTAAAGCAACCGCCGAACAGTTAAACTACAACGGTGAAGATGAAACTTTTCATCTTAAAGGTGATGTGGTTATGACCACTCAGCAGGAAACCATAAAGGCGCATGTCATCAGTTACAATGCGGCTAAACAGTTACTACAAATGAGCCGAACAAAAGATAATCAGGTAGAATTAATTAAAAATTAAACTGGCAAAGTCATAAAACTAACAGAACGAGAACTATGAACAAACTGGAAACCAAACATTTAAAAAAATCCTACTCCGGACGTGAAGTCGTTTCTGATGTTTCCTTGTATGTAGAACCTGGTGAAATTGTTGGTTTATTGGGCCCAAATGGTGCCGGCAAAACCACTTCTTTTTACATGATTGTTGGTTTGGTTACTGCTGACGGTGGTGAAATTAGCTTAAACGAAAAACCAATCACCAATCATGCTATGCACGAAAGAGCAAAATTGGGAATCGGATATCTCCCTCAGGAAGAATCCATCTTCAGAAAATTATCGGTCGAAGACAATATCATGGCCATACTGGAATTAAACAATTCACTGTCAAACCAGCAGCGTGAAGATAAAATGATGAGCCTGCTCCATGAATTTCAAATAACACACATCCAAAAAAGCCTTGGAATGTCTTTATCCGGTGGAGAAAGAAGGCGTGTGGAAATTGCAAGAGCTCTTGCCAATGATCCGGAATATATATTACTGGACGAACCTTTTGCTGGAGTAGATCCCATTTCTATCAATGATATCAAAAACGTAATTCAGCAACTCAAGGATAGAGGTCTTGGCGTGCTGATAACTGATCACAATGTTAGAGAAACGCTTGACGTATGTCATAGAGCATACATCGTAGGTAGTGGTAAAATCATCGCAAGTGGTTCACCTCAAGATGTTCTGAATGATGAGCAGGTTAAACAGGTTTATCTTGGTGAAGACTTCAGAATTTAATCTAACTTCACCTGAAAGGCTAAGCATTCTGTTACTTTTTTTAACTTGAATTTGAACCCGACAGTTAACATATAATAACCATACATAAAATCCAGAGTCAAAACTGTGTTAAAGCTGTTAAATAGTAGAATTTGAAATCACAACCTGCCATTTAAATGCTATAGTTAATACAGATGGAATTAAAAAATAGTTGTATCGGATAAACTGAATGAAACAGGCATTACATTTAAAATTAAGTCAATCCCTGACAATGACACCTCAATTGCAGCAGGCAATCAAATTATTGCAATTGTCCAGCCTCGATCTTCAGGGAGAAATTCAGGAATATCTTGATTCAAATCCGTTACTCGAATCAGACAATGGTGAAGAGCCATCCTTCGCTGATGGCAATGGCAAAGCCGGGAATAATTACTCAGATGAAACTGTTGTAACGCTTCACACCTCAGATAGCATTGATACCAGCAGCCAACTTAAGAATGACAGAATTAGCGAAGAACTGGAGTCTGATACCAAATGGGAAGACTGGGGATATAGTGGACAGTCTGCCAGTCAATATAACAATGGTGAAGATAGTAATGGTTTTGACTATCAAGGGGAAACCGTTGAATCTCTACAAGATCAACTACAGTGGCAAATAGACATGATGAACTTGTCAGAAGTGGATTATGCCATTGCAAAAATACTAATCGATTCAATTGATGACAAAGGATATCTCAACATCGATAAATGTGAGGTTGTGGAAATCCTGAGAGAAGATAATCAACACATTATTGAAGCAGACGAAGAGATTGATGTTGGAGAAGATGAAGTCCAAGCAATTATCCATCTTATCCAAAGTTTTGAACCAGCAGGAATAGGAGCAAGAAACATACAGGAATGCTTGCAATTACAGTTAAAACGCTTCGATAATGACTTTCCCGGCAAGCGGCTAGCATTACAAGTAGTTGATGAGTGTTTTGACCACCTTTCAAACAGAAATTACAAACAAATTCAAAAAGCACTTTCAATCAATGAAGACCAATTAAAACATGTCATTAATCTGATTAAGACATTAGACCCGAGGCCTGGAAATCAGGTAACTGAATCTACTGCCCAGTATATTGTCCCTGATGTTTTTGTAACAAAAGACAGTAATGGCGAGTGGTATATTGAACTCAATAAAAGCTGTACGCCAAAATTAAAAATCAACTCTGATTATGCTTCGCTAATCAAGCGTGCTGATAATACCGCAGATAATATGTATCTTAAAAACAACCTGCAAGATGCAAAATGGTTTATTAAGAGTTTGCAGAGTAGAAACGAAACACTGTTAAAAGTCTCCACATCAATCGTTGACAAACAAATTGACTTTCTGGAGCATGGCGAAGAAGCAATGAAACCGCTGGTGTTAGCAGATGTTGCTGCGGAGGTCGATATGCATGAATCAACCATTTCTCGTGTGACAACTCAAAAATATATGCATACCCCGAGAGGTATTTTTGAGCTCAAGTATTTCTTTTCGAGCCATGTCGGTACACAGGCCGGGGGAGAATGTTCTTCAACAGCCATTCGCGCAGTGCTAAAAAAATTAATTGGCGCAGAAAACCCGCAAAAACCTTTAAGTGATAGTAAATTAGCTAATCTTCTTAAAGATCAGGGTATTAATGTAGCCAGAAGAACCATTGCAAAATACAGAGAGGCGATGATGATTCCGCCATCTAACGAACGCAAACAATTGATATAAAACAATAAACAAAATGCTTTTTTATATTACAATGTCACCAACTCAAGTAGAAAGTGCTTTTTTACCGCAACTGATATTTGAGTGTTATGTTCAACCATCCACATAAGGAAAAAACCATGCAAATCAATCTAACAGGTCATCATATTGATATTACCGATTCTCTTCGTAATTATGTTAATGAAAAGTTTGCACGAATTGAAAGGCATTTCGACCACATAAATAATGTGCATGTCATTTTGGAAGTTGATAAAGTCAGACAAATTGCTGAAGCAAAATTGAATGTCAACGGCGGTGAGATTTTTGCTAACAGTGAATCTGAGGATATGTATGCTTCAATTGATAGTCTTGTGGATAAATTAGACAGACAGGTAATTAAACATAAGGAAAAAATGCTGAATCATTGATTGCAAAAAACCACATAAAAACTGTGTATTTCAGGGCGACTTGTGCTAGAGTACGCAACCAGTTTATTTTGGGTTACGACAATTCTTAAAACTAATGAATATCAGCCAAATCTTGTCGCCTGAGCTCACGTTTTGTAGTGCCAAACTGACAAGCAAAAAGAAAATACTAGAAAAGATAAGCACCGAGGTAGCGCAAGTTATCGGGTGTCAGGAACAGGATGTTTTTGAAGCGCTTGTTGCGAGAGAAAAATTAGGCTCTACCTCGCTGGGAAATGGTATTGCCATGCCCCACGGGCGAGCAGCGGATTGTAGTCAGGCTGTTGCTGTTTTTATATTACTCGATGAGCCAATAGATTATGACGCACTTGATGGCAAATCAGTGGATATTATTTTTGCCATCATTGTTCCGGAAAAAGCCACCGCTCAACAGTTAAAATATTTGGGTACAGTTGCCAAAGCCCTGTCAGAACAAAATTTGGCTAATAAAATCAGACATGCTCATTGTAATGCAGCTTTATTTGAAATAATTGAGCAAGCAACTGAAAATTTGTACTAAACTTTTAGGAGTGAAGTTGAAGTATGAGTGTAGAAGTAACAATGAAAAGGATTATCGTTAGTGGCCGTTCCGGTTCGGGAAAAACCGTTGCATTACGCGCCCTTGAAGATCACGGGTTTTATTGTGTTGACAATATTCCTGTAAAACTCATTCCCCTCCTTATAGATCACATCGAACCACAATATTTAGGTTTGGCCATTGGTGTCGATTCCAGAAATGTAACCCATACTGCCGAAGAATTTGACCAATTAATTCATCAACTGGATGAGAGTCAATTTCATTTCGATGTTATTTTTATTGATGCGAATGATTCTACTCTACTCAAAAGATTCAGCGAAACCAGACGTAGACATCCGCTAACCGGTGAAGGACTTTCACTGGCAGAAGCAATTCAGGAAGAAAAAAAGAGACTGGAGCCTGTCTCACGCTACGCTCAATTGGTAATTGATACCACGGAAAAGACGCCTCACGAATTAAGAAAAGTCATTACTGATAGAGTTTCAGGTCAAGAAGATTCTCATTTAAGCCTGTTATTTACTTCATTTGGCTTTAAGCATGGAGCTCCAAGAGATGCTGATTTTGTTTTTGATGCGCGTTGTTTACCTAACCCCTATTGGGATGAAAGTCTGAGAAACTTTAATGGTCTGGAACAACCGATTATCAGCTTTTTGGAATCTCAACCTTCTGTTCAGGAATACTGCTGGCAATTAAAGATTTTCCTTCAGTCCTGGTTACCAAGATTTGAAGAAGATAACAGAAGCTACGTTACAGTTGCTATTGGTTGCACAGGCGGCCAACATCGTTCGGTTTATGTTGCAGAAAAACTGGCTCAAAGTTTTAGACCATTTTTTCCTAATACTCAAATCAGACATAGGGAGCTGACAGGACATTCAACTACAGAATTGTCGGATTAGCTGTCATATGACTGTCTTTTTGCACAGTTTCAAGTAACCAATTGGTAAAGGCTTTTATTTTGGGTCTTTCAGCATATTGCTGCGGGCACACAATATCATAAGAAAAATCACTTTCCATTTCTAAATCAAACGGCTTGACCAGCCTGCCTGCCTGCACGTCAGCTTTGGATAAAACAGCATGCCCCATAGCAATACCTTGACCGTAAATTGCAGCCTGTTGAACCATTGAGGTATGACTAAAAACAGGCCCCTGTGATAAGTTAATGCCTTCAACTCGAGCAGCTTTTAACCAACGCCTCCAATCATTTGTACTACCGTCATGAAGCAAGGTATGCTCTTTAAGATCTGACAGCTGCTTTAATGGTTTTCTTTTCAGAAGTTCTGGAGAACATAATGGTGTCAAACACTCATTTAACAAAGTAACCGTATGCATCCCGGCATAGTCGCCAGAATTGTAGTAGATAGCTACGTCTATATCTTCTTTTACAAAATCAACCGTAGCGTCACTGGCTTTTAATCTGACATCAATTTCAGGATAGTTTTGATTAAAATCGGATAATCTCGGAACCAGCCAAACAGTGGCAAAAGTCGGCACAACGCTGACGGTTAACGGACCTCTGATTCTTTGGGCTCTAACACTCTCGGTTGCACTCACCAAAATTTCAAAAATATCTCTGATTTTAGGCCAATAATTTTGGCCTTCATCAGTAAGAAGCAATTGCCTGTTCTTTCGGATAAATAAATCCACCCCCAAAAAATCCTCTAAAGCTTTTATCTGATGACTAATAGCAGCTTGAGTAACATACAGCTCGTCCGCAGCCCTTGTAAAACTTAGGTTTCTTGCGGCTGCCTCAAAAGCTCTTAAACTTTTTAAAGGCGGGATTCTTCTTGGCATTGAAAATTTCGCATTAGTTTTATTAATGCTAGACATTATAAACTATCATTTGATGTTTAACAATGAAGTGCGTATAGTTCGCCACGTTCTCGCACAGTCAAACTTGACTGACAGTTTTTGTCACAAGTATTGCTAGATTGGTAAATTATTTGAGTTTTTTCAAGAACTTGCTAATAAGCGGAAAGTTTGTTTTTAATGTGTTTTGAAGTTGTTTTCTGTCCCAACAGAATTAATTGGCAAATGCTGTGACCTCCTGCCCCTTTATGGTTTAATTAAATCACGGATATTGCTAATAAGCCTGCGTCAGCAGGCTTTTTTTTGTCTTAAATTCGGGCTAATATCTGACATTGAAAACATTACTGATATTTATTCTAACTATTACCGGAGTTTATTCATGACACTGTACACACAGCCGCATTTGGCATCAAGCCTTATTATGGCAAGACCAACAGATTTTGGTTTCAATGAACAAACAACCGATAATGAGTTTCAGAACAAACCTGATCAAATTAACAGCGAAGACACCAGAAAAAAAGCTAATATCGAATTTGACAAGATGGCAGAATTGCTGACAAAGCATAAAGTGGAGGTTTTGATCCTTGAAAAAGCACCAACCGAACAACTACTTCCTGATGCTATCTTTCCTAATAACTGGTTTTCTACAAGAGCTGATGGCACTATATTCATCTATCCGATGAAGGCGGCAAACAGACAGGCTGAAGTTCAAATTGAGGGTTTAAAGCAAATTTTGGCAAAAGCGAATTATTCAGTAAATTCTGTCGTTGATTTAAGAAACAACTTTGAAAATCATGGCGTTCTGGAAGGAACCGGAAGTTTGATTTTTCATCATCCGAGTGCAAGTTTGTTTGCAGCCTATTCCGAAAGATGTACGAAGGATGCACTACAATCATTTAGCAGAAAATACCACTATCAATTGTTCGACTTTTTCTCTTCCAGTGAAAATGCGGTTCCTGTCTATCATACCAATGTTGTCATGTCATGTGGTGAAAGTTTCGCAGTGATAGCAAAGTCATGCATGAAGAATGACAATCATACAAAAACTGTTTTACACAAACTTGAAGAACAAATGGAAGATGTCATTTATATCTCTGAACATCAAATGGCAACTCGGTTCTGTGGCAATATTTTGCAGATTAAAAATGCTGACGGGCAAAATTGTATTGTGATGTCTCGCTCAGCACACGATGGATTTGAATCACAACAACTGCAAATTCTGAAAAAGCACGGGGAATTAATTGTTTGCGATATTCCCACCATTGAATATGTAGGTGGTGGTAGCGCGCGATGCATGATTGCAGAAAACTTTATACCTAAATCAAGCGCTATTTAGAGTGGTTAAAGCCTGCTTAATTATCATTTGAGCCAATAAAAAATAGCTGTTGCCAATACAACAAATGCAGACAGATACAAAATCATGTGATTGGTATCTGGCTCTGATTGCACTTCTGTTTGATATCTTCTTGGCTGACTTCCATTACACTGGAACTTTAATTTTGTTCCACCAATGGTCACTTCATCTTCATCATGAAGAACGCCTTGGGTTTGCATGCGCTTATTAATGATTAACCCATCTGCAGCACCATTATTTTTGATCTCCCAACCCACATCGGTAAGCTTCAGGTAAACATGACGAGCTGAAACGCTTTCTTCACTTCTGGAAAGATGATGACCAAGCAATCTTGAAACATGTGTTTCATTGTCTGCAATTTCAAATATTTTTCCAGCTACATCTGAAGAAATACCATGAAAAAACACTCTTTGGTTGGTTGCAGCGTGTTTGCCAGTAGATTTTGAAGCAGAAACTTTTTCCTTGTTTTTTGTGGTGGCAGATAATTTCTTTTCAGCACCTGTTTTTCCTGTTGTAGAACTTATCTCTTGCGTATTCACTACTTTGAAAGCAAATTTATCAAGCTCCAGTTCATCTCCACCTTTTAGCTCCTTGCTGGCGACTTTCTCTCCATTGACAAAAGTGCCATTGGAAGAATTAAGATCTTGAATAAGCAGCCTCCCATTTCTTATTGACAGTTTTGCGTGTTTTCGAGAAATAAAACCTAACGGGATCTGGATTTCACAAGCAGAATCGCGACCGATTAATGATTCCCCGGAAATCGAAAAGTACTTCCCCTTAAGAGGGGCCGAATATGCCTCTAACATCCATGGAGTAATTGCAGGTCGAATTACAGTCGCTTGAACAGAAGTATCGTGTCTGGGTTTTGGATTACGCTCGTTGATGGGATCAATAATTTCAAACTCTGTTTCACCCAAGCGCATGATATCCCAGGGTTTAAGTTTTTGAGAATTAATAACGGGCATTTCATTCACAAAAATATTATTTTTTTTGCTTATTACCTGAAGCGTAATATCATCATTAACAACGTCCAGTTTGACGTGCAATGGGTCTATAGACTTTTCATCCAGCAAAATCTGGCATTGACTATCCTTGCCAATTTTATATACAGAATCAACCAGCCAGATGGCTGGTTTGCGTTTATCCTTAAATTGAATTTTTAACATACGTTGCCACTACACCCTGTTCAATTGTTATACCTTAACACTTTTATAATTCTAATCATTCGGGACAACAAGACTCATATTATACATTCAAATAAACGCTTTTTTTACTTTTTTATATAAAACAAACAGCATTATTATCAAACTAACACTGATAATATCAAACCACAGAACCATGCTGCAAAAGTACCAATAGCATAACCCAAAACAGCCAATAGAACGCCTACAGGCGCTAATGATGGATGGAATGCAGCTGCTACAACAGGTGCCGATGCCGCACCGCCAACGTTAGCCTGACTGCCCACAGCCATATAAAACACCGGCGCTTTGATCAATTTGGCAACCAAAAGCATTAAACTTGCGTGGAAAATCATCCAGATTGCGCCCAACAAAAATAACCAGGGTCTTTCAGTGACAGCCGTTACATCCATATGCAATCCAATTGAAGCGACCAGAATGTATATAAAAACAGAACCAATTTTTGAAGCACCGGCAGCTTCCAGATTTTTTACCTTTGTTGTAGATAAAATCAAACCGGAAATTGTGACTGTCACAATCATCCAGAAAAATTTACTGGTTAGAGAGAAATCACTGGCTGGCCTCCAGCTTTCAGGCCAAATACTTTTGATAAAAGGCACCATCACCTCAGCCATAACATGACCTAAAGCAGTGACACCAAAAGCAATCGCAATTATCATCATTAAATCGGTCAGGTCCGGGTTACGGGCATTTTCTCGGTTAAACTTTTCAACTGTCTCTCTCAGATCATCTATAGCAGAGGTATCAGCATTATTTTTCTTGTCAATAGAAGCTGCCCGTCCTGCCATTATCAGTAACACTGCCATCCATACATTAGCAATCAATACATCTACAGCAATCATACTGGAAAACAGGCTACCGGAAACCTCATAAACTTCCTTCATTGCAGCCTGATTAGCACCACCACCAATCCAGCTACCGGCAACAGTTGTCATCCCTCGCCATACATCACCCGAAACAACTTCAGGGTTAATCCACGACATGATAATCAGGGCAATTGGACCACCAATCACAATCCCTAAAGTTCCTGTGATAAACAGGATCAAAGCTTTGGGTCCCAGTGCAACAATTTTTTTGAAATCAACACTAATGATGAGTAAAACCAGACTTGCAGGTAATAAAAATCTTGAAGCCACATAGTAAAGTTGTGAGCCAGCCGCTGATATTTTATATTCGGGATCAGCCGGGAGCTCTCTTTGGCACTCGGCTATAATTTTTTGGCTGACATCATAAACGCCTTGTAAAACCTTTTCACAAGGATAATCGTAAGGTACGATATGAAAACTATAAAGTAATGAGGGAATAAAATAACAAAGTAGCAAAGCAGGAACAAACTGACAAAATCGCTTGCAGTAAATATTGTCAGTTTTATGATACAAGTAAAAAATCCCGCCCAATATCAGGGCTAATACTCCAAAGACTATTGCATTATTGGTAATCAGATAACTAATTGGCTGCATATCGAACTTTCTCCCAAAATTATAATTATTTAAAACAGTTAACCGAGAATGATTTTTTAGCATTTAACGGATGCTAAAGTTAAAAAACAAACCATATATATTTTATCTTCGGAAACTAATGATGACCTAAGTTATCAAAAAAAACGACAAAAAGAAAACCCTGAGAATAAAAAGTTATTTTTTTGTTCTATCAAGTAACATCTTTAAGCAATTTAGCTGTAATGTTCTATATTTAATAGATGGATTTATGAAAAATTTAATGATAAAAATTAGTTGTTTAGGTTTAATTATTTTGTTTACTTACAAAAAGACGATTAATTGCTCAAAATACACAATAAGGTAATATCAGATTGTCACCACACATTGCTGCTATAACATATTGCAAACAGACCTTTAAAATCATTTTGATTGTTATCCTTATATTTGTAAACAATCTGTTTGTTTATGGTGCTGAAAAGTTCAGAGAACCTATTACACCAGTTATCCCTTTTAATAACTTGAATAAGGATAAAGTATCGCTTGGCAAAAAACTTTTTCATGACCCGAAATTATCAAGTGATGGAACTGTTTCATGTGCAAAATGCCACAATCTGGAAACAAACGGGGTTGATCTTTTACCTGTATCTTTTGGTATCAATGGTGAAAAAGGAAATCGAAATTCACCAACAATAATCAATGCGGCCTTACAATATCGCTTTTTTTGGGACGGAAGAGCCAAGACTGCCGAAGAACAAATCACTGACCCAATAGAAAACCCTATTGAAATGGGATCCAGTTGGCAACATATTCTACTTTACCTTGGTTCAAATAATGAATACATCAGCTCTTTTAATCAAGTATATGGGGTAAATCCTGACCGCAATTTGGTTATTGATGCCATAGCTGAATTTCAGAAAAGCCTGATATCCTATAACAGCCCTTTTGATCAATATCTTAAGGGGGATGAAAATGCCATATCCCCAGAGGCAAAAGAAGGTTATGCTCTTTTTAAATCTTATGGATGCTCCCAATGTCACCAAGGTATGAATGTAGGTGGAAATATGTTTGAAAAAATCGGGGTTATACGTCCTTATTACGGTAAAGATAATCCCGCAAAACTGACTGATTTGGGTAGATACAATCTCACAGGAAACAAGGAAGATATGTATGAATTCAGAGTTCCCAGTTTAAGATTGGTAGTAAAAACGCCTCCTTATTTTCACGATGGTTCCATTTCAACCCTGAATGAAGCTATCCAGTTAATGGGAAAACATCAGCTTGGAAGAGATATTAAAGACGACCATGTAAATAAAATCATTCAATTTCTGGCAACTTTGGAAGGGCAGTTAGAAAGTGGAAAGTAATCATCAGTCAAAATCAATCAAAACCAAAACCTTAATTGGTGTTTTGGTTAGTTTTGGCTTTCTATTTCTGATTACTTTTCTCTATTACTCAGCCATTAATTCCGATCATGAAAATCATAAAAAAATATCTATCCTTAGTTCCAAATTATTACAAACAAATGCCTTGATAAAAGAATACATTGTCGAAAACAGATATGGCTTACAAACTAATTATGACGGCCTCAACAGCATGCACGATGAACTTCATCGACTAACTCATGAATACAACAATATCTTAAAACAAAAGGCGGATAAACGACTTTTTAATCCTTTTGTAACCTTAACTATAGCGATTGACCAACGAGAAACTCGCATAGAAAAATTTAAATCTCAGGTGTCAGTTTATAAGCTTTCCAGCTCTTTTTTACCTTTTATGGCAGAAGAAATCAAAAAGATGATCCTGAATTCCAGTTTAAATAGCAAAACTGAAAAGCTTAATGTTATTAATGAATTTTTGCTTCAAATTGATAGTGTAGAAAAAAACAATATAAGTGACTGGAACGAACCCGTTAAATCTTTGCAAAAACAGCTGCCAAAGGAAATTGCACAGCAGGTTTACATTATCATCATACATGGTGAAAGATTGATAAATTCAAGAAACGATCTGGAAAAGCTGACTCTTGAAATTCTGGATTTTCAGATTGCTCAAAAGATATATAGTGCGACTGAAACATACAATGCAGTTTATCTTGAACAGGAAAGATCCTCAGGTCTTTACCAATTACTAATGGCAGTAATTATTGTTTTACTTAGTGGCGGTGTCGTTTTTTATATCTTCAAACAGGAAGAAACAAAAAAACATTTAAAAAAAACGCTAAGTTCGCTTACACAACAACAATTTGCCTTGAATCAGCACGCTATTGTTTCAATTGCTGATGTAACAGGAAAAATAATCTATGTTAACGATATGTTCTGTCAAATTTCAGGTTACAGTAAAGAAGAACTGATTGGGCAAAACCATAGAATTGTTAAGTCCGATGAACATGACAAAAACTTTTTTAAAACCCTGTGGAAAACTATTGCCAATGGGGAAGTATGGCATGGCGAAATTAAAAACATCAATAAGAGAGGCAATCCCTATTGGGTCAATTCGACAATTGTTCCTTTTATTGATGAAAACGGAAAGCCATACCAATATGTTTCCATCAGAACAGATATTACAGCAACAAAAAAAATTGAAAACCAATTAAATAGAGAGCGATCTTTCTTTGCAAAAATAACAAAATCGATGGGTGAAGGTTTATACGTTCATGATGAAACAGGCAGATGTACCTTCATTAACGGTAAAGCTCTTGAAATATTAGGATGGAATGAAGATGAGCTGCTCAATCAAAATATTCACGAAATTATTCATTACAAAGACCAACGTGGCATCCCTCTTGAATCCAAAGATTCGGATATACTCAAATCCTATACCACAACAGAGCCATTCCACAGTGAAAATCAGGTTTTCTGGTCAAAAAACGGTGCGATGATATCGGTTTCATTATCAGCTGTACCAATTTATGAGGATGATAGTTTTAAAGGTGGCATTATAGTTTTTCAGGATATCACTCAACGTAAATTACAGGAAAAAAGGTTAGCCAACGCATTGCTCGAGGCCGAAGAAGGTAATAGAGCTAAAAATAATTTTCTGAATAATATTAGTCATGAAATCAGAACTCCACTAAATGCTATTCTAGGAATGACTCATCTTGTAATGGAAACAAAACTTACAAAAGAACAAACAGATCATTTGCAGAAGGTAGAAATTTCCTCTCAAAATCTTTTGAAAATAATTAATGATATTTTAGATTTCTCAAAACTTTCTGACAACAAGTTTGAAGTTAAAATGATGCCCTTTAATATATCGCAACTGGTTTCTGACATTGAGAAGACTTATAAAAAGAAATTTTCCAATAAATCTATAGGTTTTGATATTGATCTACAAAAAGACATTCCTGAAAATCTGGTTGGTGATTACAAGATATTGTTTCAAACACTGGATTACTTTCTGGACAACGCACTAAAATTTACCGAAAAAGGACATGTTAAATTAATCATAGACCTAAAATATCTCTCGGTATCCAAGGTATCTTTAAAATTTATTGTTGAAGATAGTGGAATTGGTATGACCGAAAATCAAATTTTAAATCTGTTTCAGGCTTTCTCTCAAGCAGATCTTTCCAGAACAAGAAAATATGGTGGTACCGGAATTGGATTGGCTATAGCTTATAACCTTGTTGAATTATTAGGCGGAGAAATTAACGTAGAAAGCACAAAAGGTAAAGGTAGTAGTTTCAGCTTTATTCTGGATTTTGATGTCGTAAAAGATAATGCCAAACCAGGAAAGAAATCGGCGACAAAAACCAAACATATTAATCAGGATGAACTTTCAGGATTATCGGTTCTTCTTGTAGAAGATAATGAATTAAATCAGGATCTCGCACTTCAGGTATTAAAATCCAAAGGTATAAAGGCAGATCTGGCCGTTAATGGGCAGGAAGCTGTAGATATGTTTCAGGAAAATCATCACTATGACTGCATATTGATGGATTGCCAAATGCCAGTAATGGATGGTTATGAAGCTACCAGACAAATCCGCGAGTTGAAGCTTAAAGACTTGCCCATAATTGCGGTCACTGCCAATGTGCTACCTGACGATATTGCCAAATCAAAGGAATCAGGTATGGATGACGTAGTTTCAAAACCTATCAATATTAAAATATTAATGGAGAAAATACATTTCTGGATTAAAAAATATCAAGGAGAAACACCTCAAATAAAAGCACCAGCCACTACAAATATTAAAACAAACATTGTTGAAAAAATGGAGCTTGGCACAACTGTCAATATGATAGAACCTGACAAAGCCATGGCTATGCTGGGTGCAAACGAATCACTTTATTTTCAATTACTAAACAGATTTTCAGTCGAATTTTCAAAACCTTTAACCGAGTTGGAAGCATTAATTGAAACAGATATGGAATCAGCTATCAGATTTGTTCACACACTAAAAAGTTCAGCTGCCACAATAGGGACAACTAACTTGCATCTTCAAGCTGGAGAAATTGAAACTCTGTTAAGAAATGAAAAAATAACACAAGCTAAAGAAAAAATAACGCATTTACAGATGAGTCTGGACGTAGTAAATGATCAGCTTAATGTATTACTGGATAAATACAAACAGTTAAATAATGATTCACAACAGGCAACCGAACAGGCTGATTCTGAAACAATTAATCAACTTGTTGAAACTCTTAAAAATCATCTGGATTCCTATGATTCTGAAGCAGATACGACTCTTGAACAGCTTAGAGGAAAACTGACAGACAAAAAGGTGATCACACAACTCGAAAAGGTAAAACACCTGGTTCTCCAATACGACTATGAAGAGGCATTGAATAAAGTAAACGAAATATTTGCCAAGGATGAGACTGAGTAGATGGCTAAAAAAACGATTCTGGCGATAGATGACGCACCGGAAATCCTGGATGTTATCAAAGCTACATTATCAGAAGAATACCGAATCAAATTGACAACTAGTGCAAAACTAGGGGTTGCTATTGCTGAATCGCAACAACCTGATTTAATTTTACTGGATGTTGTCATGCCAGATATGAATGGTTACGAAGCGGCGAAAATTCTCAAAAGTAATCCAAGAACAGAACATATTCCTATTATCATGGTATCAGGAATGACCGAGGTCAGTGACGAATTGATTGGGTTTGAAGCTGGAGCGGTTGATTATATAAACAAGCCCATTTCAGCGCCCATTCTCTCAGCCAGAATTAAAACACATATGTCATTAATGTTAACAACCAGAGATTTGAAAGAGGCTCATAGCAAAATTGCTCAGGAAAGGGAATTTCTCGATCAGATAGTTTACAGAATGGGGAATGATACGTTATTTAACCCTACAAACATTCAATTTGCAGCACGTTCCGAAGAGGTCAACAGCGGTGATGTACATTTGTCAGCGTTAACGCCAGATGGTAATCAACATGTTTTATTGGGCGATTTTACCGGTCATGGTCTACCAGCTGCGATGGGAGGCCCGTTGGTGTCATATATTTTTTATTCAAAAACCCATGCTGGTGCTTCTATGCAGGAGATATTGGAAGAACTCAATACTGTGCTGTGCAAGACACTACCCGTTAATATATTTATGGCAACTGGCGCACTTGAAATTTCACCAAATGAGCAAAAAGTCGGCATCTGGAATTTTGGCATTGAAGATATACTTTGTCTGGACAAGGAATATAAATGGATAAACTGTTCTTCGCAAAACATTGCGCTTGGAATTACACAACACAATAAGTTTATGACTCATTTTAATCTGACAACAAATGATCTTAACAGTATATATCTGTTATCTGATGGCGTAACTGAAGCTGCCAGTGGAGAAAATATGTTTGGAATGGAAAGATTGCAAAATGCACTTGTTGATAATTACAAAAATAATGGAACAATGGATGCCATACTGGACGAAGTAAGCAAATTTGCCAATTTGCAAAAAGGTTATGACGACATGACATTATTGGAATTTAAAATAAATTAAGCTAATCTTCTTATAGAGGTGAAAATGCTAAAAAACAGACAAACAATATTAGTCGTGGATGATACAGCCGCAAATCTCGATGTGCTGAAGGGATTATTATCGCCATTTTATAATGTGAAAATCGCTATCAATGGTGCTATAGCGCTTAAAATAATAGAAAAATTCCCACCAGATTTGATTCTGCTTGATGTCATGATGCCTGAAATGGATGGTTATGAAGTTTGTCGTCGCATTAAATCTAATCCGGAAACATATAAAATCCCGATTATTTTTGTCACAGCAATGAGCGAAGCAAGTGATGAACAAAAAGGGTTTAATCTTGGTGCTGTTGACTATATCACCAAACCAATAAATCCAGCAATTGTACAATCCAGAGTTAAAACTCATATAGCATTATCAGATCAAAGACGCCAATGTGAAGAAATGGTTTTGCAGCGAACTGCAGAACTGGAGAAAAGTCAGAAAGACGCAATTTTCATGTTAGGTGAGGCTGGACATTTTAATGATACCGATACAGGAAGTCACATATGGAGAATGGCGCAATATGCTGGCCTTTTAGCAAGAGCTAACAACTGGCCTGTTGAACAGGTAAAACTTCTTGAACTGGCTGCGCCCATGCACGATACAGGAAAAATTGGTATTCCGGATTCTATCCTGAAAGCGCCAAGGAAATTAACCGATGAGGAATGGGTTGTTATGCGCTCACATACTGAAATTGGCTATGGCATTTTAAGCGTGAGTCAGACGCCCCTATTTCAGTTGGCCGCTGAAATATCATTAACACATCATGAAAAGTGGGATGGTTCAGGATATCCCAGGAAACTGAAAGGGCAAGATATTCCTGAATCTGCCAGAATTGTTGCTATAGCCGACGTTTTTGATGCTCTCACGATGAAACGACCCTATAAAGAAGCTTGGCCTATTGATGATGCTTTTGCATTAATAGAAAAAGATGCAGGAAGTCATTTTGACCCTAACCTGGTTAAATTATTTATCGA
>JAOUOC010000090.1 GCA_029880585.1 Gammaproteobacteria bacterium | reverse complement strand
AAGCTCAAGCACATAATAATCGCCAGCATCTTCAGGTAAATAATCCAATACAGGAACACCAAAATTCCCGCCAATTTGAGCATTTACACCAGCTGCCACTAATAATTTGTGAGTTAATTCTGTGACTGTGCTTTTGCCATTAGAGCCTGTAATGGCAATAATTTTGCCTTTAGTCTCTCTAACAAATAGCTCTACATCACCTATGACTTCAGCACCTGCTTTTGCCGCTTCTACTATCGCAGGGGTTTCTTTAGCTACTCCGGGACTCAGTATAATCTGACTTGCCTGATTCAGAATTTCCTGTGGAACATCTCCAAACCAGCTTTGTTTGCAGCAAGCTATGGCTTGCAATTCATCTTTACCCGGTGGGTTTTCTCTTGAATCAACTGCGTAAAAATCCTGCTCAATTCTCTGAAAATAACGAGCAGCCGATAGCCCGGACTGTCCCAGACCGTAAACGACTATATGCTTTGTTTGCTCGTTATAACTCATATTTTCTCTAAAAAGCCTCTATTACAGATGCCTCTAACGTATTTTCAATGTTGCTAATCCAATCAGTACCAGAATGACGGTAATGATCCAGAATCTGACAATAACTCTTGGCTCTGGCCAACCTTTTAATTCGTAATGGTGATGCAATGGCGCCATATTAAAAATTCGCTTTCCGGTTAATTTGAATGATGCTACCTGCAAAATAACGGATACTGTTTCAATAACAAAAACACCACCCATAATGAACAAAACCAGTTCCTGTCTGACGATAATGGCAACTGTTCCCAATGCTGCGCCTAAACCCAGAGAACCAACATCACCCATAAAAACCTGTGCAGGATATGTGTTAAACCATAGAAATCCCAAACCAGCTCCCGCCAGAGCACCACAGAACACAATTAATTCTCCTGAACCTGGGATATATGGAACGCCCAGATAATTGGAAAAATTAATATTACCGGCAACATAGGCAAAAATTCCAAGCGCACCACCAACCAAAACACAAGGTAGTATCGCTAAGCCGTCCAACCCGTCAGTAAAATTAACGGCATTACTGGTCCCTACCACCACTAAAAATCCCAGTACCAGATAAAACGACCCCAATGTTATGGCCACATTCTTGAAAAATGGAATAATTAAAATCTTTTCCGCCGGCACTTCTGAGGTCTGATACAAATATGTCACTGCAACAATGGCGATCAGTGATTGCCAAAAGAGTTTCCATCTGGGCCTTAATCCTTCAGGATCCTTGTAAATTAATTTGCGGTAATCATCAACCCAGCCAACCATGCCAAACCCCATGGTGGTTAACAGCACAACCCAGACAAATCGATTGCTTAGGTCACACCAAAGTAATGTCGCAATAGCTATTGCAATCAAAATTAAGGCACCGCCCATAGTTGGCGTACCAGCCTTACTCAAATGTGTCACAGGGCCATCATGTCTGACAGTCTGACCAATCTGTTTTCCTGCCAATTTATTAATCATTACAGGGCCGATCATCAAGGAGATAACCAGAGCAGTTAACACGCCTAAAATAGCTCTAACCGTCAGATAACCGAATACGTTAAAACCTGAATAATATTGTTGTAAATATTCTGCCAGCCAAACTAACATGTTTAATTCCCCCTCAATTGAGAAGCTTTCATTTCTTGTTGTTCCTGTTCTAACAGGGAAGCAACAATATTCTCCATTCTGGCGCTTCTTGAGCCCTTGACTAAAATAGTCGTGTCCAGTTTTGTTTCATTATTTAGTGCTTCTATTAAATCCTGCTGATTTTCAAAGTGACATCCTTCGCCACCAAATGCTTCAAAAGCATATTTTGATTCTTCACCACAACTCATTAACTGGTCGATGCCATTTTCGGCAGCAAAACTACCTAGCTCTGTATGATGTTGCCTGCTAAATCTACCCAACTCAGCCATATCTCCAATAACCAGTATTTTTTTGCCTTTATAGCCTGACAATAGTGAAATTGCAGCTTTCATTGAGGCAAGGTTGGCATTGTATGTATCATCAATCACCCGACAGCCGCTGTTTAGCTTGATCATATTTGTTCTTCCTGCTACCACTTTGACCTGCTGTAATCCATCAGCAATCTGTTCAAGCGACAAGCCTATCGCCAAACAGCAGGCAGCAGCAGCCAATGCATTTTTAACCTGATGAGCGCCAATTAGCGGCAATTTTACCTTAACCGAATCATCTTTATAGGTAAGATCAAATTCAGCAATCTGGTTGTCATCTATAACAATTTTTGTAGCCATTACATCTGACTGTTCATCAATGCCATAAGTTAAAATACTTTGATGAATATCCTGTTTCCAGATTGTTGCAAAAACATCATCATTATTAATCACAGCAACGCCGTCATTATTAAGTGATTCGTAAATTTCACCCTTTGCCTTTGCTATGTTCTCCAGACTTCCAAAACCTTCCAGATGAGCTCCAGCCACGTTATTTACCAATGCCACATCCGGTTCAACGATTGCTGATGTGTAAGCTATATCTCCCAAGCGGCTTGCGCCTAGCTCAATTACACCATATTGATAACTTTCATCCATTTCCAACAAGGTCAATGGCGCACCAATTTCATTATTCAAATTTCCTTTTGTTGCGCTGGTCTTACCCTGTAACTGCAAGATTGTTGCAATCATTTCTTTTACTGTTGTCTTGCCACTACTTCCTGTAACCGCTATCAACTTTGCCGTTAACCTTTCGCGGTTGTAATGAGCAATCTGTCCCAATGCTGTAAAGCAGTCATCAACCACCAATTGAGGCACTTCAATGTTCATAAACTTGTCAACAATTAATCCTGCTGCACCCTTATCAACTGCGTCTGCGGCAAAGGAATGTCCATCAAAGTTTTTACCGCGCAAGGCAATATAAATATGACCTTTTTGCATACTTCGTGTGTCTTTGGAAATTTGTGTAAATTCCACATCATTTCCATGTCTTCTGGCATGTAAAAATTCGGACAATTGTGAGAGACTCGTTCTAACCATTAGCCCTCTCCTCTATTGCTGCCTGAGCAATCTCAACATCACTTAAATGAATTTTTTCATTTCCAATTATTTGATAATCCTCATGTCCTTTGCCTGCAATTAATATCGCATCATCAGAACTTGCATTGGCTATCACAAATTGTATTGCTTCTTTTCTATCCTCAATGTAAGTCACTTTATCTAATTTTTTAAAACCGGAGAAAATATCATTTTTAATATTCTCAACTGGCTCAGTTCTTGGATTGTCCGTCGTTACAACCACTTTATTTGCCAGTTTTTCGGCAATTTTTGCCATCAGTGGACGTTTACCGGTATCTCTGTCTCCACCACAACCAAACACACACCAAATCAGGCCAACGGAATGTTCTCTTACAGCCATTAATGCTTTTTCCAGAGCATCGGGTGAGTGAGCATAATCCACAATTGCTAAAGGTGTTCCCTGGGCAGCAATTTTCTGCATTCTTCCAGGTGGCGCATGCACTTGCTGAAGAACTGTTAGTATCAAATCAACATCTTTTAAAACACAACCTACCGAAGCAATAACCAGTAACAGATTGGTTAAATTAAAAGCACCTATCAACGGTGAGTCCAGTTTTCCTGTTCCCCAGGGCGTAAAGACTTTGGCATGAATTCCTTCAAGTGAAAACACAACATCCTCAATCCATATCCATTGGTCAACATCTGAGCCGGCCATGGGTTCACGGCATGACACCAACCATTTTTTTGCATTAACCTTCTGATTTTTGGCTATTTTCCTACCAAACTTATCGTCCATGTTAATCACTGCATTTTCCAAATCTGGCGTATAAAATAATTGTTGCTTGGCTTCACCATAGGCTTCCATAGTGCCGTGATAATCCAGATGATCCCGTGACAAGTTAGTAAATATTGCAGTCGTTAACTTAATTGCTTCCGCTCTGTGTTGAACGATGCCATGAGATGAAATTTCCATGGCTGCAAACTGAGCACCCAACTCACTGGCATAATTCATTGTTTTTTGAATTGTAATGGGATCAGCTGTTGTTGTTTCACTGGTTTGTAAATGGTCAACAGCACCTATACCTAATGTTCCCAGCAAAAAACTTTCAAAATTCATCTGTTTCAGTGTTTCGCAAATCAGATAACTACAACTGGTTTTGCCATTTGTACCTGTCACCGCAAAGACTTTCATACCATGAGAGGGGTGATTGTAATAATTTCCGGCTATCAGACTTAAATTTTTACCCAACTCATCAACTTCAATTACTCTTTCATCATGGTGAAACGGGATCAATACATCTTTATCATCTGAAGATTCAGCCAACACCAAACCTGCACCAGCTGCCAGAGCATCAGTAATGTACTGTCGACCATCTGTTACATGACCAATGACAGCGACAAACGTATCACCTTGCTTGATTTGTCTGCTATCCAATACCAGTTCACCAACTGGCATTTTCTGTTGTGCGCTATTCAGTTCCTGATGGGCAACACCCGCAAGGATATCTTTTAACAATCTATCTGCCATTGATATCCCCTTGCTTAATTTGAGATTCAGCCACTTTTTCAAACTGATCCGGCCTTACATTTAAAAGCCTTAAAGTATCGCTTGCGACCTGAGCAAAAACAGGAGCCGCCACCTGACCACCATAATAAATATCGCTCTGAGGTTCGTTTACCAAAATTACCATTGCTATCTTTGGATCGCTGACTGGTGCAATTCCGGCAAAGAAAGCCGCATATTGATCTCCATATCCGCCTTTGGATGCTTTTCTGGCAGTACCTGTTTTACCTGCAATTCGGTAACCATCAACACTGGCTCTTTGGCCTGTTCCACCTTCACTGACCACATTTTCCATCATTGCCAAAACCTGACGACTGGCTTTTACCGATAAAACCTGTTCTCCCGCTACCGGCTCCTCTCTTTTCAACAGTGTTAAAGGTTTTTTAACGCCATAACCGCCTAAAATGGCGTATGCCTGAGCCAACTGAACTGGCGTTACGCTAAATCCGTATCCAAAAGAAACATTAGCCTTTTCAATGTTGCTCCAGTTTTTTCTAATATTCAGCTTGCCTGCACTTTCGCCAGGAAAACCACTACCTGTGTCCTGCCCAAATCCAACCTGATAAAAAGCCTGTAAAAATTGTTCGTCATTCATCATCAATGCCAACTTGCTGACTCCAACATTACTGGATTTTTTCAGTACTTCAGAAACATCAATTCTGGCATGATTTTTACCCAAATCTGTTACCCAATAACCATTGAGTTTCATACGCCCCGGTGATGTATCAATCAAGGTATATGGCTCCACAATACCTGACGCCAGCGCACTCACCACAGTTAATGGCTTGGCAGTTGAACCAGGCTCAAAGGTATCTACGAATGCGGAATTGCGAGTAAGATGCGGCAATCTGGCATCAAAGCGATTAGGGTTGTATGAGGGTTGACTCACCAAAGCCAACACTTCTCCTGTATCTATATCTATCATCACCAAAGCACCGGATTTGGCCTGATGCCTCAACACCGCTTTTTTCAGTGCCTTGTAGGCAATCGCCTGAATTCTGCTATCAATACTTAATGTCAGGTTTTGGCCTTTTTTGGCCTTCTCCAGAACAGACTGCTGCTCAATTACTCTTCTTTGCAAATCCAGTCTTACTTTCTCAAGACCGCTTTGACCGCTTAAATAATCATCAAATGCACTTTCAAGGCCTTCACGACCTCTATCATCAACATCAGTAAAACCAACCAGATGTGCCGCAATCTCGGCGGAAGGATAATAACGCCTGAATTCATCTCGCAAATATACACCGGGCAAATCCAGCGTGTTGACCAAACTGGCCAATTTTGGATCCAGATGTCTCGCCACCCAGACAAATTGCTTGTTGCGTCTTTTGGCAATCCATTGTTTAAAATCTTTCGGAGACTTGTCTGCTATAACTGCCAGCTTATTCCAATCCTCTTCCGACAAAGTGGGTGACTTTTTCATCACTTCAGTCACATCCATCCATACAGACTTCACCGGAATACTGACAGCCAATTCAACGCCATTGCGGTCAAAAATCAAACCACGATGTGTAACAATTGTCTTATCTCTCAAACTTCTGGAATCGGCTTTATCGATCAAAAGGTCAGATTTATCTACCTGTAAATAAACAACTCTAAACAACAAGCCAACAAACACTAGGCAAAGCATACCTGTCAGTACGTAAAAACGCCCTGTTCCCATAGGTATTGTGCTTGTTTTCCTTGCCTGACTCACTGTGTTATTACCTTTTCATTTTTACTGGTCACCTTGACCATGCCCAGTTGTTTTCTGGCCAAACTGGATATTCTGTCAGTTTCCGACAAACTGGTTAATTCCAATCTGAGTGATTCCCAACGTATCTGATAACTTTGTTGTTGCTGTGTAAGGTTTTGCCATTCATTGGTCAATCTTCTTGTTTGATGTGCCGATTGCGCCAACATCAAGGCTGAAACAATAAAGAGCAAAGCTAAAAATGAAATAAACCAATGGCGAACAAACAGATCGCTCAACACTGCCTTTATCAGTGTTGGTGCTGTATCTATCATGTCTGCTGCATTCTTATCTTTCATTAGTTGTATCTCTTTTACTTTTATCTAATACTTACTTTTGTCTATTTCTCAGCTCTCTATTTCTCTATTCTCTATTCTCTATTCTCTATTCTCTATTCTCTATTCTCTATTCTCTGTATCTATCTCGCTTTACTCTATCCCACAGCTGTTTGCTTGATCACTTACGGCGGGTAACACTTTGCTAACCCGCCCTACAGGAATAAAACTCTCTACTATCTTTTTCTCTATTCTCTGCTCTCTACTTCTCTATCTCTCTATACTCTATTCAGTAATCTTCTCAGCAACCCTTAAAACTGCACTTCTTGAGCGTGGGTTCTCTTTAATTTCTTCATCACTGGCCTTTACAGCTTTGCCAATCACTTTAAACTCTTTTTTAATATCGCTTTCCATAATCGGCAAATCCTTTGGATAACTGTCTCCTTTTGCCTTGCTTTTCATAAACCGCTTAACAATTCTGTCTTCCAATGAATGAAAACTGATAACTGACAACCGTCCGTCTTTCGCCAACACATCGGTAGACATATCCAGCAAAGCTTTTAGTTCCTCTAATTCCTGATTCACAAAAATCCTGATCGCCTGAAAACTGCGAGTTGCAGGATGTTTGTGTTTATCCTTAACTGGCGTTGCCTCTTCAATAAGTTCTGCCAGCTCGGTCGTTGTATCTATCGGCTTTTCTTCTCGCCTTTCAACAATGGCCGTTGCAATTCGGGTAGCAAACTTTTCTTCGCCAAATTCTTTTAACACCTGGCGAATTTCATTCAGCTCCGCTGTAGCCAACCATTCTTTAGCAGATACACCACTTGTCGTGTCCATACGCATATCCAGTTCACCTTGTTTCATAAAACTAAAACCGCGCTCAGCCTGATCCAGTTGCGGGGATGAAACCCCTAAATCCAGCAACACACCATCAATTTTTCCAACCAGTTGTTGCGACGCCAGAATACCTTTTAAACTGGCAAAGTTCTGATGATAAAAACTGAATCTTTTGTCATCATCCAACAACTTTGCTGACTCTTTTGCTTGTGGATCACGGTCAATGGCAATCAACTTTCCCTGATTACCGAGTTTTTCTAAAATCAATCGACTATGTCCACCACGTCCAAAAGTTCCATCAACATATATTCCATCCGGCTTTACATTTAGCCCGTCGACTGCCTCATGTAACAAGACAGTCTTATGTGAATTGTCCACATACATATCTCTATCCGTCAGTAATAGAGATCAGGCAAATCATTGTCATCCAGATCATCACTGGACAATACCGCCAAATCTTCTTGTGTTAATCGGTTCCACTCAGTCTCATTCCAAAGCTGGAATGTTTTGCTTTGACCAATTAACATGACTTCCTTTTCCAGCTTGGCTCTTTCACGTAATACAGGTGGAACAAGTACTCTTCCACTTGCATCCATGTCCACTTCCGTGGCATGAGCCAGCATGATTCGTTTCAAACGTCTGTGTAGAGGCTTTGAGTTGGAGAGGGATTGTAGGTCTGCTTCTGTTGATTCCCAATGAGGTAAGGTGAAAATCAACAGGCAATTATCATAGGGGTCGCATGTTACAATCAAATGAGAATTCGCAGATTCAACAATGCCGTCACGATACTTTGCCGGTATCGCGATACGACCTTTTGAATCCAGATTGATTGAATTTGCTCCGCGGAACACTGTTTTTACCCCAATTGCCTCGACTTATTGATCAGATAAGCCAATATACTACACAAAACTACACTTTTCTCCACTTATTGGCACTATAGGTACAAACAGGCTATCTTGTCAAGCAAAAATAACAGTTACAAATCAGAAATTGTGCTTATTTCACAAAGACTTAGCTTGGATTTAAAGAATGAGTTTTAATTATTAGAACGAATAAGACTTTAATTCAACTGGTTAAATAACAAACTTAAAGTAATACTTTAACTTTAGATTAAAAAATAAACTCTCAGAAAAAAGTGCATATTTTTTGTTCAACCACGATAAAATCAACCAAATAAAGCATCAAATAAGGTGTAAGTGGTTACTTTTGCCCCATAAATCAGGCAAAAATTAACAAAATTCTTCATTAATTGACTTATATAAAGGGTGCTTTTTCAATGCATTTATCACCAAAACCATATTTTTCATCGCATCGGAATCAGAACGTAATCGCATGAAGTTTTTGCATAGCTGATAACTTTCCCTGACAAAATCATTTTCCAGCAACACTCTGGCAATAACGGCATTCTGCAAGTCCTGCTTCATCAGAAAATCTTCATCGGTTTCAAAACAGAAATCTAATACCCTTTGAACCGGAGCTCTATCATCAACATGTGATCGGAGTAAAAAAGGAAGATAGTGGCTGGCAAAGAACATGGCATGATCAGTATTATCCAAAAGCGTTAACGCCTGAAATAGTGAATCAGCCTCATCATAGCGATTTCGGGTCATCAACAATTTCATTTTGTCATCAAAAACCTCTGGCGAGTGTTTTTTAATCATACTTTGAATAATGCGCTGATACTTTAAAATATCATGATTATTAATCACCGCTGTTCTTGCTTTATCCGATAAATTCCAGTGTATGGGAAGACTGGTAAAAGATTCGCTTTCCCTCAAAATCAAACCAACAAAG
>JAOUOC010000350.1 GCA_029880585.1 Gammaproteobacteria bacterium | reverse complement strand
GTGATATTTTATTGATTCAAGGTGCAAGAAGTCAGATAGCAAAAATGAAGAAAAAAGGTGACCTTTTGATTCTGGATGCTACCACAGACTTACCGCACACAGACAAGGCGCCCATTGCTCTTGGAATTATGGGTATCATTATCGGTTTGGCCGCTCTTGGTGTACTCCCCATTGCCATCAGCGCACTGCTGGGTGTCATGCTCTTGTTGATCACAAAATGCCTTGACTGGTTTGATGCTGCAAGAGCACTGAATACTCAAGTCATTTTGATCGTGGTTGCCAGTCTTGCTTTGGGCGAAGCACTTATGGTAACAGGTGGAGCAGACTATCTTGCTCAAGTTTTTCTGTTTGGAACGCAAGGTTTGCCAGCCCCTGTGATATTGAGTGGCTTGATGCTGTTACTTGCTGTGTTTACCAATATAGTCTCGAACAATGCTGCTGCGGTTATTGGTACACCTATTGCCATCAGTGTTGCCAGTCAGCTTTCCATGCCTGCCGAACCCTTTGTTATAGCCGTACTTTTTGGCGCTAACTTGAGTTATGCCACACCAATGGCTTACAAAACCAACTTGCTGGTAATGAATGCAGGTGGTTATCAATTTAATGACTTTATGAAAATTGGTATTCCTCTCGCTGTAACCTTGTGGCTGACACTGTCAATTTTCATTCCCTATTATTACGACCTGATCTGATTTATGTTGCTTTCACCTGCTGTAATGGCTGAAAAAATGCTTGGATTTTATCGCGATCATGGTCGCAAAGACTTGCCCTGGCAACAAAATACAACACCTTACCGGGTCTGGCTTTCCGAAATAATGCTGCAGCAGACTCAGGTCAAGACAGTAATACCTTATTATCTAAAATTTACTCAACACTTTCCAGATATCACATCTCTGGCCAATGCCGATCTCGATGATGTATTAAACCTTTGGCAAGGTTTGGGTTATTACGCAAGAGCCAGAAATCTTTATAAATGCGCTCAAATAATCAGGGCTGAGTTCAATGGCGAATTTCCCGGAGACATTGAACAACTTGAAACATTACCGGGAATTGGTCGATCTACAGCAGGTGCTATTTTATCTTTTTCCATGAATCAATCAGCACCAATACTGGATGGTAATGTTAAGCGAATATTGGCCAGAGTTTTTATGGTTGAAGGGTGGACGGGGGCTGGAAAAACACTTAATCAACTTTGGCAAATCTCGGAACAATATACGCCTGAGGAAAATACTGCTGAATTTAATCAGGCCATGATGGATCTTGGCGCCAGCCTGTGTAGTCGCAGCAAGCCTCAATGTGAAATCTGTCCGTTGAATAAACATTGTCAGGCATTTATCCATAATCTTGTGGAAGACTTCCCTAACAAGAAGCCTGCTAAAAAATTACCGGTTAAAGAGCAAACTTTTTTATTAATCACACAAAATGACCAAATTTATCTGCAAAAACAGCCGCCAGCCGGAATATGGGGAGGCTTATGGTCTTTACCAGGAGCTGAAGGCTCATCCCCAAAACAAAATATTATCACCCGCTTTAAACATAGCTTTACCCACTTCCATCTTTACCTTACCATTGCAATGGACGAACAAAAATATCTGGTGTCAGACAAGGCTTTATCTCAATGGCATAATTTGAGTGATTTAGAACGGATAGCACTACCAACACCTATTCGTAAATTTTTGTTCAAACACTTTCAACTGGAGAATTAACAACTCATGATTTTTTGCAAAAAGTTAAACAAGGAAGCTGAACCACTTGGATTTGCACCCATGCCTGGCGAACTGGGTGAGCGCATTTTGCAAAACATTTCAGCTGAAGGCTGGCAGCTCTGGATAAAGCACCAAACCATGCTGATCAATGAAAAACATTTAAGTCTGGCAAACCCTGAAACAAGGGCGTATTTGACTGGAGAAATGGAAAAATTTCTGTTTGGCGGCGATTACGATAAGGTGGAAGGTTATGTACCACCTAAAAATGAGAATAAATTATAAAAGCCGCTTGACATTAAATCCTGATCCTTGTTTAATAGCGCGCTCCTGAGGAATACCTTTATGGCCTGGTAGCTCAGTTGGTAGAGCAGAGGACTGAAAATCCTTGTGTCGACAGTTCAATTCTGTCCCGGGCCACCACGAATTTAAAGGCTTAGCCGAATTTATCAATTTGATAATCTGCTAGGCCTTTTTTATTTGCCTTGGTATAAACTCTAATCCGACTGAATCTTCTGTGTAAAGTTTTGATACCCCATCAGCCCAACCATACCTCCTGTATGCAAAAATATCGTGTCTTTGCGCAACAAACTGGATTTCTCACGTAACAGGTCAAGTAAATAGTTAAATGCTTTACCGGTATA
>JAOUOC010000349.1 GCA_029880585.1 Gammaproteobacteria bacterium | reverse complement strand
TGCATATAATATCCTGTTGCCAAGATCAAAAAAGTGGTGTAGTGTGTTGAAATCTAAAGAAAAAGGGTTAATAACCCTACAAATAAAAAGGGTAATTATATGCGCAGCGTGCATATAATAACTGTTAGGGTAATTATGATCCGCAGAACCACTTATATAATTGGATTCCTTCTCACATTTGGAGTTAGTACCGCAATGTCTCAGGAAGAGTCAAATATTGACGTGAATCAGGCTGTTGAAAATCCAGCCTTAGTTGCTGCAATGGATCGTGTGGCTCGCGAGGGCTCCGATGAATCAAAAGATGAGCTTTTAAGACAACTCTTACAGGCAAATTACTTGGCCGCGATGTTCACCGAGGGCCTAAAGGTATCGTCTGCTGGCGGTAATGATCAAACAATTGAAAAGGGTAGCACGTTTGGGGTTCTATCTGCCGAGAGTGCGGGGAAAAACTACTTGGTTTTATTCACGGACTGGAAGGCGCTAGGCCAATATACCGACCAAAAGGTTTCAGGATGGATATTGCCAAGCAAGGATGTATGGTCATTTGCCCTTCAGGGCGGCACATATGATGGAGTGGTAATTAATCCTGCGCATAACGCGCTTCCCTTAGAGCGCCCTATGCTCGAATATCTATCACATCATGCAAGCCAGCTACCCTAACAAGACAGTCAAGCTCGCGCATAAAGCGCGCTTGGACCTCCCTTATGGTCGGCCACTTACTTAGGCGTTAGGTGAATACACTAATGAGAGTTATTGATCACGAACCCCATGCATGGTTCTTCTTTGAGAAAGGAGGGGTATTCTTTCTTGATGCCAACTGTAATCACAGCGCGTTCGGATACTCCTACATGATTGAACTGTCTCCTGAAGAAACAGAGAAATATAAACGTGGTGGTCGTGAATACTTGGGCAAACTTGCCTATGACATTCATTATTCTGCCCCCATTGTTAAAGGCAGTAACTCAATTTATAAAGGCCGTGATGTTTCAAAAGAGTATTCTGAGGAGTCTATGTTGGCTATTAAGTTGTGGCGCGAAGCTAATGCAGGTGCGTAATTCTCACCTAACAAGAAGCTGCACCAGACAAATATTGCTGCGCTCGTTTTGTGTATGTAACGAAAGTAATAGACTGTCTATTTTAAAGAGCTTAAACGTTCTCTTCTGAAAAAGATGCTACAATTTTATAAACTTCTAAAAATGATTGTTTAACGGTAGAATTACCCAGTTTGAGGCTTGATGCATCTCAGAAAATGACTGTTCCGCATCGACAAACCTGAGGAAATATTATGGCAACTTATGAGTGTAATAAATGTGGCATGGCGGTAAACGCAACCTGTGCAAAATGTGATGCGCCACTAGAGAATGATGCATTAAAACGAGATGATGGTTCAGAAGTGCAAATCTCTAAATGTCCCAATGGACATGGCAAGATTAAATCTCCTATGTGCTGTGGCCAGGATATGAGTTGTTCTATCGGGTAAAGACAATAATTATCAGATAATAGACAGTCTGATCTTAAGAAATAAAAACCAATAACTTCCAGCCAATTTCTGCTTCAATTTAGGTCAGTTTTTGGTTGAAAAGCTAGAATTTTATGTCTTTTGACGTAATTTCCTGAATCGCAGAAACAGGCAATCCTTCCTATCGGAATTCTGTAGATTTCTGATGGGATGTTTTCTATTCGTTCTGATACAACAGCTTGGCTGCCTTAAACCCTTTTAAGAATTTCGCATTAAACTTTTCAGCCTGACCTTTAAGTTTGTCGAGTGTGCCAATAGCTCTGCTATAACACTTTTCCATTTGAACGATTTGGTTCAGATAATGGTTCGGTTGCAGGTTTAATCGTTGTAATATCGGCTGTATGTATTGTGGAATACTAGCTTTACCCGGATGAATAATGGATTGCCCTGTCCATTCCACCAAAGCGATATAATCCCCTAGTTCGATATTCAGTTGTTTGTCTGATGATTGAGTAACTGCTATAAGTTTATCATTAAGAGTCTTAGAATTATCTTTTACTTCATCTATTCGCTTTTTTATGGAGGTATGGTGTGACTCTTCGAGTTTTTCTGTGATCCTGGCTCTCACAGGATTCAAATCAACATAAGCCATACAAGACAAAATAGCCGTTTCATCTAACAAGGCTTGAGAAGTGAATCTGTCTTCCCAGAATCTACCCGTACAATAGTCTTCCTTGTTACATTGTTTTGCCAAAGGCTCATTGAGCCGTTTCATAAACCAGGATAAACAACCTAGGCGTTTACGATAAACTGTTAGAAGCGCCTCATCATTTAAAATAGCTGATTTACGCATGGCTCTTTGATTGGCAAACTGGGGTAAATCTAAACGAG
>JAOUOC010000089.1 GCA_029880585.1 Gammaproteobacteria bacterium | reverse complement strand
AGGTCTGAATGATGGTGACAGAGTAATACTAACTAACATCGCAATTCCGATTCAAAATATGCAATTGGCTGAGGAAGCTGAAGAAGAGTCTGATAATGAGGCGGAAGAATTTTCTTCAGAAAATAAGCAATCTGATTCCGGGGCAGATTCACCTAAAACCCCGAAATCAAAAGGTAGTCAACAATGATGCCACATCACCAGGGAGGCATTATAGATTGGTTCGCCCGTAATTCTGTGGCTGCCAATCTTTTGATGTGGATTATTATTATTGGCGGACTTGTGTCTTATTCCTCTATCAATAAAAAGATGTTTCCGGAATTTAGTCCCAACATGATTACCGTTTCTGTTCCTTACCCGGGAGCTGCACCTGAAGAGGTAGAGAAATCAGTTGTATTAAAAGTTGAGGAAGCTCTGGAAGATGTTGAAGGGATTAAACGTATTACTGCAGTAGCCAATGAAGGTGTTGCTCGCGTCAATCTTGAAATTTTGCTGGATTATGATTTGGGTGAAAAGCTTGATGAAGTCAAAATGCAAATTGACTCAATTACAACTTTTCCCGAGCAAATTGAAAAACCAATTGTAAGAAAGGTTGAGTTTCAGGCTGATGTGATGTGGGTTTCAGTTTATGGTATTGAAGATAGACGCACACGACAGGAGCTTGCAAAAAAGATTCGTGATGAAATCATGCAACTCTCAGATGTAAACCTTGCTGAGGTGGTTGGAAACCGTCCTTATGAGATCAGTATTGAGGTTTCAGAATTCCAACTTAAAAAATTTGGCCTAACATTTGATGATGTTGCAAGAGCAGTTAGACGTTCCTCTGTTGACGTGCCTGGAGGTACTATAAAAACAGACGGCGGAGATATTTTATTAAGAAGTAAAGGTCAGGCATACACAGGGGTTGAGTATGAGCAAATTGTTCTTCGTACCAATCCTGATGGTACCCATTTGGTTTTAAGAGATGTTGCAAATGTGATTGATGGATTTGTGGAAGCCGATGGCTATTCCCGATTTAATCGACTGCCAGCGACTAATATCAGAGTTAAATCCACTGGTGATCAAAATGATTTAAAAATCTCAAAAGCGGTTAATGATTATCTGCAAAAGAAGAGAAAAAGTCTGCCAGAAGAAGCAAAAATTGATGTATGGGGCGATGGCACCTATTATCTGAATGCCCGGCTGGACATGATGTTAAACAACATGTTGATGGGTGCTTTGCTGGTCTTTTTAATTCTGGCAACTTTTTTGCGGATCAAGATTGCTTTCTGGGTAATGTTGGGCATTCCGATTTGTTTCTTTGGTGCTTTTCTTTTGATGCCAAGTCTGGGTGACTGGTCTGTTACCATCAATATGCTCAGCCTTTTTGCTTTTATCATGGTGTTGGGGATAGTGGTGGATGATGCCATTGTTATTGGTGAAAGTGTTTATTCAGAAATCAGGGAAAAAGGTCATTCGGTAGATAATGTTATCGCCGGAACTCATCGAGTAGCGGTACCAGCAACTTTTGGTGTGTTAACAACTATTGCTGCTTTTGCGCCTTTGTTAATGATTGAGAGTATGTTTTCCCCATTTTTTAGAACCATTTCCATTGTGGTAAGTGCTTGTCTGATTTTTTCTTTAATTGAATCAAAATGGATTTTACCTGCTCATTTGGCGCACATGAAATATCAGCCTATTGATGAAAAAAATGCCAATTTTATAGAAAGATATCAAGCCTGGTTTAGAAAAAAGCTGGAGCATTTTATCGAAACAATCTACCAACCATGGCTAACCAAAGCACTTCATTATCGTTATCACACGGTTTCATTTTTTGTAGCCTTAATGATTCTTTCGATTGGTTTAATTGCTGGTGGTATCGTTAAACAGGAGATGATCCCATCTGTTCCCAGTGATTTTATTCAGGGACGGATTAATATGATAGAAGGTTCTCCTCAGGAAGCTCGAGATTTGGCTTTGGAAAGAATAGAGAATGCTATCTTTGAAATTGATGAAGCTTATCAGAAGGAAACGGGCGAAAAAAGCTTTCTGAAACACAGTTTACTTTTTACTTCCGGTGAGACATCAGGGTTCTTTTTGGCTGAATTAACCAAACCGGAAGAGAGAAATGTTGATGCATTTGATATAGAGAAAATGTGGCGAGATAAGGTTGGAAAAATTTTAGGTTCTAAAGATCTGAGATTTTTTTCAGCAGCTGCGGCAGGGGGTGGAGCTGGCCTTGAATTTCAATTGGTGGGCAGTGATGAGGAGCAACTTAATGCTGCAACAGAAATGTTTCAACAAAAGTTGGCTGAGTATGATGGCGTTTATGATATTCGTAACACATTAAGTGGTGGCAATCAGGAAATTCAGCTCAAAATAAAGCCGCAAGCAGAAGTGCTTGGTTTGACACTATCTGATTTGGGCAGACAGGTCCGTCAGGCATTTTATGGTGAAGAAGCGCAACGTATTCAAAGAGGGCGAGACGAACTCAAGGTTATGGTGCGATATCCTATGGAAGACAGACGTTCAGTTGCAGATCTGGAATCTATGTGGATTAGAACACCATCGGGTCAGGAGGTGCCGTTTTCTCAGGTTGCAGAGGTTACTTTTGGCAAAGGGTTCAGTAGTATCACTCGAGTAAATCAACGACGTTCAGTTACTATTTCTGCTGATATTGATTACAGTAAAGTTGAATCATCTAAAATTTATCAGGATGCAATTCTGAAAATAATTCCTGAAATACTGGCAAAATATCCAGATGTAAAGTCAGGCGCTGAAGGCTCAGCCAAAGAGAATAGAGATCTCTTAATGCAGTTTGTGTTTGCGATAATTGCCGCTTTATGTATTATTTATACCTTAATCGCTATTCCTACCCGCTCCTATGGTCAGCCAATCATTATCATGTCTGTTATACCTTTTGGTGTGATTGGGGCAATTGTTGGTCATTGGCTGGTTGGCAGATCTCTGGGGATGATGTCATGGTTTGGTGTTGTCGCTTTGGTCGGTGTTGTGGTTAACGATAGTCTGGTGATGGTGGATTTTGTTAACAAGGCAAGAGAGAAGGGCGTTGCAATAATTGATGCAGTTGTTGAATCCGGATCAAGACGTTTCAGACCAATATTACTGACATCATTAACAACTTTCTTTGGCGTGGTGCCGATTTTCTTTGAAACCAGTTTGCAAGCACAATTCATTATACCAATGGCAGTTTCTATTGGTTTTGGAATATTGTTCGCCACCGTAATAACTCTGTTTTTGATTCCATGTTTGTACTTGCTACTGGAAGATTTTAAAGGGCTGTTTGGCAGCAAAAAAAGGTTAGAACAGGTTTCAAAAGAAGATGCGATACAGTTTTCGGATTAGCCTGTCTTAATTTGTTGTTCTTTGATCGCGTTGGCATTGGCAAGGCATTGATTAATCGCTTTTACCAGTATTTTTACCTTTGTCAAATGTTCTTTTGAATAGCAAGCTTTGTCTTTTGCATCCACATAAATTAAGGCTCTGACTTGCTTACCCGGTTTTAAGGAACAAAGCAAAAAGGCTTCAACTTGCTGATTTCGTATGGCTAAAGGCAGTTTTGGCCATATTTTCTGATGCTGTTCCTGAGACAATAACATCATGGCAGGTTTATCAATAAATTGTTTAAGGGGGGTAGGATTTTTAAAATCAAAGTCCGGTCTTATTTTCGCTTCACCCTCTGCGCTTAATGCTATTTTGGTTGACACCATAAATGATTGGTAATTAACCGCCATGAAGGCAATACGAGAAAAATTCAGGTTTTCGATAAATATTTTTAAACCCTGATTAATTAACTCTGCCGGATTATCAGGATGTTGTGATTTATTTATCAGATCTTTGATCAGCGCATTAAAATTGCCATCATTAACTTGTTGTGATTGTTGAGTATCAGTTGGCTGTTGAATACTCTTTTCATCCTGTATCTTTGGTTTTGCATCAACAATTGCGGTGACATTAGTTTGTTCTGCTTCCTTTTGCGCCGCTTTTCTGCGTTGATTCAGAAGCCAATATGGAAATGCCGGTTTACTGTTAATTGCAAGATATCCTAATGCCGGAACAAACAATTTGGATTGATGTAAATTTTGACTGACCGTATCAATGCTGGATTGTATAAGTTTGTTCAGTTTCTTACTTTCCTTGACCAGTGTTTTTTGCATGATTTCAAAACAGTGCTGGTAGGCATGTCCATGCCAGGGCAGCATGATTGATTTGGCCAACTTGTTCGACATAACCACAAGCATATCATCAGTTTTATGCCAGTCTTTTAAACTGGGTATAGAATCGTTGAATCCACGTCTGATATAGCCAATCAGCTCCTTGGCTGCAGTAGGAGGCTTTTTTTGGTAAATAGATCTTAACTCTTCACTAAAGTTAAATATCTTTGCAATTGATTTTGACCAGTCCTGAATGGTAAATCCCAATTTATTATCTTCAATAACTGCCGAACTTTTGTTGCTGGCCAAATTAAGATAATAGATCTCCCACATGGGTTTTGGATCAATATGCCATAGCAGTGTTTCAGGAAGCTGGTACAACAGACTTGTCCAGTAAATTTGAGAAGAATTACTACCATTGTGCAATTGTTTTGCAAGTTCAGCTGCCAGCATGCTGGAAGACAATGAAAATAAAACTTCATTACTTAAAATCTGAGACTTGGATTCAAGCGATGCAAACAGGCTTTTAGTTTTGCCCAAACCAATAGTGCTGAGAGCATGATCACCAGCAAATGGTTGGGACACCTTGTTTTTTGTTGCTTCAACGCCAGCTTTAATCAAATACCAGCTGAAAACAGGATCTCTGGAAAAGTAATCTTTAAAGTCATCAATGGCTGCATCGTGACCTGCCAGCTTCTTTTTAATTGATCTTAGTTCGAGGGGAAACAATGGGCTTTTGTTATATTGATTTATCTTATCAGTTATAATTTTTTGAGTTGAACTCATAACAATACAGCCACAAAAAGAAAAGACGAAAACAAGAATGAAATTATAGTTGAGAATTATGACACTATTATTAAAATTAATGATTTGTTGGGTTTATGAGATAACTGAACACGGTACAAATAATAAACAATTCTAAAATTTGAATTAGTTCACAAATATGAACGAGTGGTATTTACCTGTAAATGTAATTTTTATCATTTTATCTATTGATTGAGAGAGTGATTTTCCGTAAACTTCGTCTCCGCTTGTTAGTGGTAATTATAACAAGTTTGTAACAATTCATTGAAGGGCCCTTAGCTCAGTTGGTTAGAGCATCCGACTCATAATCGGCAGGTCCCCCGTTCAAGTCGGGGAGGGCCCACCATTTTATATATTTAGCTTAGATCATGTTCATAATGATGAATTTGTAATCAGTGCGTCTCAATTAAAACTTCATAAAGAACCACTGCCTCAGCCAAGTGACTTGTTGTGATTCGTTCATCTGTACCGTGCCCACCAGAATTCTTGTTGTCGGGTAAAAACATATCAGCATCAAAGTTAAAAAGCGAATCGGTCAAATCTCTATAGTAACGCCCATCAGTAGCGCTAGTAAGAAATGATGGAACTATACGAATAGAACCATACACAGCTGCAATAGAGTTTGATACAAAGTTAAAATCTTTATTATTGTTTGGATCGACTGGAAGTGGCGGATCGGAAAAGCTGATAAGCTCAAACTTTATATCTTCAGCTTGCACGATATCTTTAAGCCATTTCATCACATCTTCAGAAGTATCGCGAGGGTGTAACCTGACTCCTATTATAGCTGAGGCTTGTTGCGGAAGGAGGTTAAATTTATCACCTCCACTGATAATAGTAGCTGCTGCGGTCGATCTAAGGTAATTTACCTGCCCTTTAGATTCCAAAATTGTTTCTGCGACTGGTCGCAATAGCCAAGTGTTTGCAGCTATTAATTTATGGTAAAACAGTCCCCCCCTGGCTCTTGCTATAAGGTCTTCTTCTGGTACTCCGTCTAAACGTCCCGGCATGGGATTTTCACGTATAGTGAGTATAGCTCTGGAAAGCTTGGTGATAGCTGTTTCTTCAGTTCCTCTTGCTGTTGATCCTCCCTTAGCGCGCACAGTAAGTTTTATGTTTGCAAAACCTCTCTGCCCAACTCCAATATTGGCCACCATGGGAGCAGTGCTTCCATCCAGATTTGCAGAGAAGCTGCCGCCTTCATCAATCAACCATGAAAAGTGAATGTTTCTGGAGCGGAGTAGGGAAGCGGTTTCTTTAGCGCCGTTCTGACCACCAGCCTCTTCATCATGACCAGCTAATAAATAAACGTCACACCTTGGTGTGAAGCCTCTGTTAGCAAGATTTTCAACGGCCTCCAAAAAGTAAATTATGGTGTTTTTTGTATCATATGCTCCACGCCCCCAGACAAATCCATCAGACACTACGCCCTTAAATGGTGGGTAAGTCCATTCATCTTCAGTACCTGATTCAACCGGTACAACATCTAGATGCGTCACAAAGCCAATGGGATTGCAATCTGAAGCCCCTTTCCATTTGTAAACCAGTGAAAGATCATTGATAAGCTCTCTCTCCAAAACTAAATGTGCTGAAGGGTAGGTATTATTTAACCATTCATGTAAAGCAATAAATGCGTCAGGGTCAACGGGGTCATCATCATAACTCACAGTAGGAAATTCAATTGATTCTGCTATGCGACTTGCGACAGTATGCGTATCAATCTTATTTATTCGATCAACAATATCATCACGCGATTCTGGATAAGTGGTAATTCCTAATGGCATTGTCAAAGCGTTAAATACCAGAATACTGAGAAATAAGAATATTAGAAACAGGAAGGTAACAACAATTTTCTTTAACATTTTTCTTAGTCCTTTTAATTGAATAGTCCTTGCCACTAGACTAACGCCATAAAATCCAAAAGTCCATTTTAAGGTAAGACTTTTAGCAGAGGCTTCTTTGTAGCGTGCATATGTTGTGGGAGCCAGTACTTGCTAACCCGGTCACATAATCGGCAGGGTTCATGTTCAAGTCAGGGAGGGCCCACCATCTCTATTATCGTCTTTTAATTTCACTTCGTTACTAGTATTTTTTAGAAAGATGGATATAACAATAGCTATATTCATAAGTTAATTTTTCTTTTAAATATTGGCTATAGTGTTTAACTTACTAATATCAATTAAAAGCTCTAATTGATCACTCTTTCATAAACCCCGGTAGTAGTCGAAATATAGACTTTTCCATTAGATTCAGAGGTTATGTCACCAATCATATTTACAGGCAAATTGCCTGTAATATTTACCCATTCACCATTATTAGGCAAATGATACAACCCATCTGAGAATGTCGCAGCTATAATTTCACCATTTGGCAGACATTGAATAGTGTGAACTGCAATATAACCAGACTGTTGTGCTTGTGTTCTCATGGGTTCCATCATGGGTAACCATGTCTTTCCTTTATCATGACTCATCAGAACGCCTTTTGGTGCACTGGCTAAATATAGATTTCCTGAACATTCAACGGCTGAAAACACCTTAGAACCATTAAGAGTATCATTTAGCCATTCACCATTTTCAGTTTTCACTGATACACCTCTTCCATATGAGATTAGTGTTGAATTGCCAGGAGCAAGTACTCCTGTGGCATCTTCAGAAACATCAAGTTTTGTCCATGAATTACCCCTGTTTTCACTTACATATGTACCTTGTTTATCTAGGGTTACATACAGGTGTTCTTTAGCATCAACATGGATCGAATTTGTCGGAGCAGTTGTATCTGCAATTTTTTGTACTGTCCAGATATTAGATGAATCCCCTCGCATCAAAATCGAACCTTGACCAGGCAAGACCAAAGTGCCATCTGACAAGATTGTGAAATTGAACGGAGAAGGTGGAGCAAACTCTGGGGGCAGTTCTAAATTTATCCAGTTTGAGGATAGACTGTCATAGCGCATTAATGAGCGTTCATCAAGAGCATAAAAGTTACTATCCTTATTAACAGCAAGAGCAGCAGCAAACCAGTTGCGTAATCCAGTACTTTTTGCTGTCCATTTCTGGCTATGTTCAGGATGACCAGAATATACACCTTCCAAAACGGAACCAACGTACAACATTCCATCGGATGAGGTGAGCATTGTAGTAAGCCATTGCCTTTCAAGAGCAAAATGTTCCCAATGTTGATAATCATTAGATATATATACGCCAGCTCCACCTCTTTCAAAAACATCACCTGTAGCAGCAAAAAGTTTGCCATGCAGCGCTGCAAGCGTATGTACAGATGTTGATTGGGGCAGACCTGACATCTGTTCCCAGGTTTCTCCATCATCCATCGAAACCCATACCCCAGCTCCTGGAGCCCTATATCGAGGATAATTAAAACCAGCTATCAGTTTCTTTTCGGTTTGTATAATAGATGATAGTGTTACATTGTCAGGCAGTCCTTTAACAAATGACCAGTTGGTTCCGCTATCATCAGAACGAAATGTTCCAGATCTTGTTCCGGCAAACAATGTTGTTTTGCTCAGAGACGTAACAGAATGTACTTGCTTACCTGTCAACCCGGACGTGAACCAACTCAGGCCGTCATCATCAGAACGAAAAATACCTGATTGTTGATCCTTAACTGAACCAGCAACTGCAACAAATATACTTCCGTTTGCATGACGTGTCATTCCGTCTATATACACATTAGATTCAAAATCAATTTGAGACCAGGATTTACCTTCATCTGCTGAACGCCAAAGACCTTTTCGATAGGTTCCAACGAGGATAGTGCTTTTCCTGACAGCGAGAACCGATGAAACATTCAGGTCAGGTGACGAAATAAGTACCCAATGACCAGCGCCCTTATCAAGTACATATAAACCTGCGTCGGTTCCTGCATAAAGGCGGTCTGCTGAACTCTCAGACAATGCATTTACTGTTGCTCGGTCGGGTGATGGAAGCTGTTTCCATATTTTCTCAGAATTGGAAACTGAATCGCCAAGAAAAACTTTGTAGGAAATAAAAATACTTATGAGTAACAATATAAGAAAAAAGCGATTCATATTAATTCCTTTTACTATTATTCCCTTTCAGCCTATCATGGACTGTTCAGAAAGCAAACAATCAAAACAGTTATGGACGAGACATAAAGCTACAGTTTTGGTTTCGTCTATCTAGTTACCTAGAAATAATAGTTTATCCAAAGCATCCTCAAATACTCGTCTGTATGGATTAATTCCACAATGGTTCATATATATAATAATTGTATTTTTAGAGGGTA
>JAOUOC010000088.1 GCA_029880585.1 Gammaproteobacteria bacterium | reverse complement strand
GTCATCAATACTCCATTCATCTTTATACTGCCGTTTATGAGTTAAAGCATCAAAAACGTCAGCTAAGGCTACAATTCTTCCATAGATATGAATCTCTTCTCCTTTTAAGCCACTTGGATAACCTTTCCCATCCCATTTTTCATGGTGTTGAGATGCAATTATTGATGCTGCTTTTAATAGTTTTCGGTTAGACCTCTTGAAAATTTCCTTTCCTTTTAGAGTGTGAGTTTTAATAATTTCAAATTCCTCTTCCGTGAGACGATCAGGTTTGTGAAGAATATCCTTAGGAATTGAAATTTTTCCAATATCATGCATAGGTGAAGCATGAAACAGAATAGTTTCATCTTCCTCAGTTAAAAAATCAGTGTGATGAGCTAAAAGTTTGGAGTATTCAGCCACTCGCTTAATATGTTTACCCGTCTCATCAGATGTTGACTCCATTACCTCCATTAAGACGTAAATCATCTCTCGCTGATTCTCTTCTATTTCTTTAAGTAATCTTTCTCCCTGCAGTTTTGCTTTAAGATTTATCTCAATATTATCTTTTTTTAGCATTTGCTTTGCAAAAGATAATTCCAGATGCGTTTTAACACGGGCAATTAGCTCAGAAGGGTGAAAAGGTTTAACTAAAAAGTCTACGGCGCCAACTGAAAAAGAATTTGTAATTGAATCAACATCTGCTTTTGCTGTCAGAAATATCACTGGTATATGTTTGATATTAGGGTCCAGCTTGATTTGTCGACAAGTTTCAAAACCATCCAAATCAGGCATCATTATGTCCAACAAAACGAGATCGAAAGGTATTTTTTTTATTAAATACAACGCCTCTTTGCCGCTAGTGGCAAAAGAAAGGCTATAACTCTCTTCTTTTAAAATACTCATAGCAAGTTGAATGTTGTCAGATACATCGTCAACTATCAGTATTTTTATGTCCTTGCCTGTTTTCATCCAACACAATCCTCCGCTGGAATATTATTTATAACTAATATAATCAAAAGTGCTTAGTTAGGCAATACAAATAAGTTATTAAAATAATAGCAACAATTATAGAATTTTGAAATTACATATAAAAAAGGCCAGAAACCTGGCCTTTAAAAAAACAACTTTTAACTTTACGTCTTTTACCAGCCAGTAATTTCTTTCAGTGCTGTACCAATATCGGCAAGACTGCGAACGGTCTTTACGCCAGCATCTTCCAGAGCCGCAAATTTTTCATCTGCCGTACCTTTACCACCTGAAATGATTGCGCCAGCATGCCCCATTCTTTTTCCGGGAGGCGCTGTAACACCAGCAATATAAGATACAACTGGCTTAGTGACATTCTTTTTAATGTAGGCAGCTGCTTCCTCTTCTGCTGTCCCACCAATTTCACCAATCATCACAATAGCTTCTGTTTTATCATCATTCTGGAACATTTCCAAAACATCAATAAAGTTTGAACCCGGAATTGGGTCTCCGCCAATTCCAACGCAGGTTGATTGACCATAACCAATGTCTGTGGTTTGTTTAACCGCTTCATAAGTCAATGTACCTGAACGTGAAACAATACCAACTCTTCCTGGTAAGTGAATATGTCCAGGCATAATACCAATCTTGCATTCCCGGGTGTGATTACACCTGGGCAGTTAGGGCCGATTAATCTGACACCTAATTCGTCGCACTTGACCTTTGCATCAAGCATATCCAGCGTTGGGATACCTTCTGTAATACACACTATCAACTTGATACCTGCATTGGCTGCTTCAAGAATAGAATCCTTACAAAATGGAGCCGGTACGTAAATCACTGAAGCTTCTGCACCAGTTTGCGCCACAGCATCTGCTACCGTGTTAAATACAGGTAAGCCAAGGTGCGTTTGCCCGCCTTTTCCCGGTGTAACGCCACCAACCATTTTAGTGCCATATTCGATAGCTTGCTCGGAATGGAATGTACCTTGAGAACCAGTGAAGCCTTGACAAATAACCTTGGTGTTTTTATCTATTAATATACTCATTTATTTGCCCTCCGCTGCTGCAACAACTTTAACGGCAGCATCTTTTAAGCTTTCTGCAGCGATAATGTTCAAACCACTATCAGCCAATACTTTTTGTCCAACATCAGCGTTATTACCTTCCAGTCTTACAACAACCGGTACTTTTACACCAACTTCCTCAACTGCTCCGATGATACCTTCTGCTATCAGGTCACAACGAACGATACCACCAAAAATATTAACCAGTACTGCTTTAACATTTTCGTCAGTTAAAATAATTTTAAAAGCTTCAACAACGCGCTCTTTAGTTGCACCACCACCAACATCAAGGAAGTTAGCAGGTGAACCACCATGTAAGTTAACGATATCCATTGTACCCATTGCCAATCCGGCGCCATTCACCATACAACCAATATTTCCATCAAGAGCAACATAGTTTAGATCATAGGATGCAGCGTGAGATTCTCTTTCATCTTCCTGAGAAGGATCATGCATATCTCTCAACTTTGCATGACGATAAACCGCATTACCGTCAATATTGATTTTTGAATCAAGACAATGTAAATCGCCAGCAGCAGTAATAACCAGTGGATTAATTTCCAGTAATGCCAAATCCAAATCATGGAATAATTTAGATAATTGCAAAAAAATATGAGTAAATTGCTTGATATTTTTACCTGTCAAACCCATTTTGAAAGCCAATTCACGACCCTGATAAGGTTGTGCACCAACTAACGGATCGATAATGGCTTTGTGAATTTTTTCCGGTGTTTCTTCGGCTACTTTTTCTATTTCCACACCACCTTCAGTAGATGCCATGAATACAACCCGGCGAGTTGAACGGTCAACTACTGCGCCCAGATAAAGTTCTTTAGCAATATCAGTACATTCTTCAATTAAAATTTTGGAAACAGGCTGGCCATTCTCATCGGTCTGATAAGTAACAAGATTCTTACCCAACCACTGTCTGGCGAATTCTTTAACTTCTTCTTTGGTGTTAACCAGTTTAACGCCACCAGCCTTACCTCTGCCGCCAGCATGAACCTGAGCTTTAACAACCCATTTGTCGCCACCAATTTGACCAGCTGCCTCAAATGCAGCTTTTGGAGAATCAACGGCAATACCTGATGAAACAGGCAACCCGTATTCTCTAAAGAGTTGTTTACCTTGATATTCGTGTAAATTCATTTGTGGATTCCATATTTTTTAAGTTGAAACTGTTTTGAGATTTAAATCTGCAATAATAAAAAGCGTATCTTATTAAAAAAATAAACAGCCTTTGAAATTCAAAAACTGTTTAATTCGTGTTTATAAATAATAGTCTATCTGCAAAATTCTGCTATTTATACACCTTGTGCCAATAACATTGAGCGGATATGACCAATAGCCTGAGTCGGATTAAGACCTTTTGGACAGGCGCTTACACAGTTCATAATGCCACGACATCTGAAAATACTGTAAGCATCATCCAGATCAGAAAGTCTTTCACTGGTTTCTGTATCGCGACTATCAATGATAAAACGATAGGCTTGCAATAAACCTGATGGACCGATAAATTTGTCAGGATTCCACCAGAATGACGGACAAGATGTACTACAACAGGCACATAGAATGCATTCATACAAACCATCCAGTTTGGCTCTGTCTTCAGGAGACTGCAACCTTTCTCTTGCTGGCGGTTCATCATTGGCAATCAGATAAGGTCTGACTTTTTCATATTGACGATAAAACTGAGCCATATCGACAACCAGATCACGAATGACAGGTAAACCTGGCAAAGGTCTGACAATTATCTTTTTACCTTTAAATTCAGATAAAGGGGTAATACAGGCCAGCCCGTTTTTACCATTCATATTTATGCCATCTGAACCACAAACCCCTTCACGGCAACTACGCCTGAAGGTTAAAGTAGGATCCTGCTGTTCCTTCAACGCAATTAGCGCATCAAGAACCATCATATCTGAACCTTCTTCTACTTCCAGTTGGTAATCTTGCATATAGGGCTTTTGATCAACTTCTGGATTGTATCGATATATTGAAAATTGCTTAATCATGTCATGCTACCCTAGTATGTTCTTGCCTTAGGTGGAAATGCATCTACAGTTTCCGGCTTCATGTTAACTTCACGCTTGTCCATATCATCGGTTTCAGGATAATACAAGGAATGGATCAACCAGTTCTCATCATCTCTGTCTGGATAATCTTCGCGACTGTGTGCGCCACGACTTTCAGTTCTGAAATTGGCGGCCTTGGCTGTAGCCCTGGCTGTTGACATCAGATTTTCAAGCTCCAGACATTCAATACGCATGGTGTTAAATGCTTTAGACTTGTCAGATAAATGCGCTGATTTTAGTTTTTCAGCCACTTCATCAAGCATTTTCATGCCTTTTTCCATCAAATCACCAGTTCTGAATACGCCAAAGTGATTTTGCATAATTTGCTGCATTTCTCTTTTGATCGTCATTGGGTCTTCACCTTGTTCGGTATTTTCCCAACGCTGGTAACGAGAAACTGTTTGATCGAGATTTTCTTCCGAATAATTACTGTGTGGCATACCTTCCTTCAATGAATTTTCAAGGAACATACCTGCTGCTCGACCAAATACGACCAAATCAAGCAGCGAGTTTCCGCCAAGTCTGTTTGCACCATGTACAGATACACAGGCAATTTCACCGACAGCAAACAAGCCATCAACAATATATTCTTTCTGCCCGGCTTTTTTGCCAATAACCTGTCCGTATTTATTGGTTGGAATACCACCCATCATATAGTGACAGGTCGGTACAACAGGAATAGGTGCTTCAACAGGATCAACATGAGCAAAGGTTTTGGATAATTCACAGATGCCAGGCAATTTACCATTTAAGGTATCTGCACCTAAATGATCAAGTTTCAACATCACATGATCGCCATTAGGTCCACAGCCTCTGCCTTCGAGAATTTCTTTGGTCATTGAACGCGCCACAACGTCACGACTTGCCAGATCTTTGGCATTAGGTGCATAGCGCTCCATAAATCTTTCGCCATCTTTATTGACCAGATAGCCACCTTCGCCTCGGCAACCTTCCGTTACCAAAACGCCTGCACCAGCAATACCGGTTGGATGGAACTGCCACATTTCGATATCCTGTACCGGGATACCAGCTCTTAAGGCCATACCAACACCGTCACCGGTATTAATCAATGCATTGGTAGTAGAAGCAAATATTCTGCCTGCACCACCTGTTGCGAAAACCGTTGCGCGAGATTTGAATAATGCAATTTCACCTGTTTCGATCGACATGGCAAAAACACCACAACATTGTCCCTGATCATTCATTAACAGGTCAATCGCGTACCATTCGTTAAAAAACTGGGTTTTTGCCGCCAGATTCTGTTGATATAGCGTATGCAATAATGCATGACCGGTTCTATCTGCCGCTGCTGCAGTTCTTGCAGCCTGTTCACCGCCAAAATTTTTGGATTGTCCACCAAATGGTCTTTGATAGATTTTACCATTTTCCAGACGAGAAAAAGGCAAGCCCATGTGTTCCAGTTCCAAAATTGCATCGGGACCGGATTGACACATGTATTCGATGGCATCCTGATCACCTATGTAATCAGAACCTTTAACAGTATCAAACATATGCCAGCGCCAATCATCTTCATGGCTATTCCCAAGTGCGACGGTAATTCCGCCTTGCGCTGAAACTGTATGAGAACGGGTTGGAAAGACTTTTGAAATTAACGCGACTTTCTGCCCTGACTTGGCAAGCTGTAAAGAAGCTCGCATGCCAGCTCCACCACCGCCAACTATGACAGCATCATAAGTATAAACTGGTACGCCCATTTATACGCTCCAAAGAATTAATGCGCCCCAGATGATAAACGCGAGGCATGATAAATTAACAATAATTTGTAATACGAATCGAATTGCATGGGATTTGACATAATCTGTAAAAACAATCCACAAACCAACCCAGGCATGAAAACTGAGCGAAATAATTGCTAACAGTGAAAAAATCTTGAACCACAATTGACTAAATAACTGTATCCAGACTGGGAAGTCAATTTTATCTGCTGTAAAGATAAAGCTGCCAAGATAAACGATGTATGCAGCTAAAACGACGGCAGTTGTACGCTGAATTATCCAGTCATGTAAGCCACTTCTACCCAGGCTTGTCGCTGAAGTTACCATATATATACTCCCAGTAAAACGGCCGAAATAACACCTAACACAATCACAGCGTAGGAACCGAATCTTCCGCCTTCTAATGTCTCGCCAATTCCTGCATCCATCAGCAAATGTCTGACACCTGCAATAATGTGGTAAGCAACAGAAGAAAGCACCAGCCAGATTGCAAGTTTAATCAAATCATTGGCAAAGTAGGATTTAACTTCAGCAAAACCATCAGAGGTTAAACTCATTTGCAAAACACACAACACAACGGGAATTGCCACAAAAAGCAAAACACCGGTAACACGATGCAAAATGGAAGAAATTGAAGTAACGGGAAATCTGAATGCAAACAGATTCAGATTAATAGGTCTTTTGTTGTTCACGATATAAACTCTTCTCTAGTCTATGTGATAAAAAGGGTAATTCTGGTAACAATTTTAAGCGAAAATACATATTATTGCGAAAAATAATCTGTACTTTTTTACTTTACTGCTCATTCTGTCTACTGTAAGACAAATTAATCAGCATCTAACGCAATATTTCAAGGTTGGCGATTATATAGAGCATGACTTTTGAATTCAAACTAAAGTGGCATTTTATAAAAATTTTTAATATAAACCTTTCAAAATTTATATATATTTTTGAATAATAACTGATATCAATCAATTGACAAAAAATCTGGTTTCTTTATAGTACAAACCCAAAATAGTCTATAATAAGTTTAGAAAATAGAAATAGATGGTCAACGCATGGCCAGTTACTTATTCAGTTAGTATTTAAAAACAATCATAATGATTGAACAACCAATCTCAGGAGTTAAAAAATCATGTCAGACAAATCCGCCAAACTAGTATTACCAAACGGCGAAGAGTTGGATCTTGCAGTCTATTCACCAACTGAAGGAAATGATGTAATTGACGTGTCTCAATTGGTAAAAAACGGGTATTTCACCTATGACCCGGGCTTCATGTCCACTGCTTCGTGCGAGTCAAAAATCACTTATATTGATGGTGGTAAAGGAATATTACTTTACAGAGGCTTCCCGATTGAACAATTGGCACAAAGTTGTGATTTTATGGAAGTTTCCTATTTACTTTTAAATGGTGACTTACCAAATGTAGAGCAAAAAAAGGCTTTTGTTGACCGAATTAACAATCACACAATGGTTCACGAGCAATTGGCCATGTTCTTCCGTGGTTTCCGTAGAGATGCACATCCTATGGCCATTATGGTTGGTGTTGTAGGTGCGCTTTCTGCTTTCTACCATGACTCTCTTGACATTAATAATCCAATTCATCGTGAAAAAAGTGGTTTCAGACTTATTGCAAAAGTTTCAACTATAGCTGCAATGTGTTATCGCTATTCAAAAGGGCATCCTTTTGTATTCCCAAGAAACGAAATGTCCTATGCAGAAAACTTTTTACATATGATGTTCAGTATGCCATCAAGTGACTCAAAACCGGATCCGGTTCTGGTCAAGGCGATGGACAGAATATTTACTTTACACGCTGATCATGAACAAAACTGTTCTACCTCAACGGTAAGACTGGCTGGTTCATCAGGCGCAAATCCTTTTGCTTGTATTGCGGCTGGTATTGCTTCTCTATGGGGGCCTGCTCATGGCGGTGCCAATGAAGCCTGCTTGAAAATGCTTCAGGAGATTGGTGATGTTAAAAACATTCCTGAATATATCGCTCGAGCAAAAGACAAGAATGATCCTTTCCGTTTGATGGGATTTGGCCATCGTGTTTATAAAAACTTTGACCCACGTGCGAAAGTAATGCGTGAAAGCGCTCATGAAGTATTAAAAGCGACAGGCAAGCAGGATGATCCGATTTTGCAAGTAGCTATGGAACTTGAAAAAATCGCTTTGGAAGATCCCTATTTCGTTGAAAAGAAACTCTATCCTAATGTTGATTTCTACTCAGGTATTATCCTGGACGCAATAGGCATTCCAACCAATATGTTTACGGTTATATTTGCCTTGGCAAGAACCGTTGGCTGGGTTTCACAATGGTCAGAAATGATTTCAGAGCCTACTCAAAAGATTGGTCGTCCAAGACAGCTATACACTGGTTTGTCTGAAAGAGATGTTAAACCTATTGAACAAAGATAGGTTTAATCCTGTTTGACTAAAGGCTCCGGATATATTTCAATCTTTGGAGCCTTTTTTATTTTATCAAAGGTTTAATATATTCCGCTGTTTTTGCCATTTCAGGTTTTAACCAGTTAAGGAAATTGTTAACTGACCTTTTATTAAGGCTCATGGGTTGATATACCGCATAAAAATTGTAATCATCATAAATAAAATCAATACAATAAATCAACTGACCCTCATATATGTATTTGGCTATCATACTAAGACGAAAAAGACTGACACCTTGCCTGGCAAGAATTGAAGATAAAGCGAAACTGGTATCATTCAATTTAATTGCATCATTTAAAACTTCATCTTTAAGCTGATAATGGCTAGCAAAACCTTTTAATGCGTTTGCGCATTCACTGGTATCTTCTAATATAAATGGTAATTTATTCAGCGATGAAGAAGTAAATTTGTTGTTTTCTATTAAATCCGGGTGACAAGTTAAAACGTAGGGATCAAACATTAAGAGATCTGTGCTTAAGCTACCATAATTTCCTTTACCATATCTTATCGCAACATCAATATTACCCGCTTCAAAATCACACAATTCGCTGGTTGCATCAAGGCGAATTTTAATGTCCGGATATAGCTTTCTAAATTCATTTAATTTTGAAATTAACCAGTTTGAAGCAAATGACGGTGTTGTGCTAATAACTAATTGATCATCGTTTTTATCATCAGAAATACTATTAATACCTTGTGATAAGGCCTCAAATGCAGTGTTAACATAAGGTAGTAACTCTTCGCCTTTTTGTGTCAGCGCAACTTTTTGATGACCTCTTACAAATAATTGAACGCCTAATACAGATTCCAGATTTCTGATTTGCTGGCTTACAGCAGCTTCAGTAACAAATAACTTTTCAGCAGCTTTTTTAAAGCTGCCTAATTTTGCCGCCTGATAAAAATATCGAACACTGTTTAGTGGAATTGGATAATTTGGATTCATTTATTTATCTCCGCTCTCACGACTCACTTAAG